>NZ_JBEYKR010000090.1:0-29007 GCF_040703535.1 Streptomyces sp. NPDC007346 | reverse complement strand
TGTCGGCGTCCGGGTGGGCGAGGACGGCCAGTGACGAACCGTCCGAGATGGACATCAGGAAGAGGAACCCGCGCTCCATCTCCACAACGGTCTGGCTGACGGCGCCGCCCTCGAAGATCCGGGAGGCACCCGCGGTCAGCGATGTCAGACCGGAGGCCACGGCCGCCAGCTGATCGGCGCGGTCGCGCGGGAAACCTTCGGACATCGCCAGCAACAGGCCATCCGCGGAGACCACCACCGTGTGGGACACCCCTGGGGTGTTGTCCACGAAGTTGGTGATCAGCCAGTTCAGATTCTGCGCGGCCTGACTCATGGGGCTCAACTAACGCTCCTGCTGGTGAGTGGGGCCGAGATGGATACTGCCGGTCGACGGGCCGTTGTTGGCCTGCCGTCCCTGCTGGATGCCCCGGCGGAGATTGGTCAGACGACCGCGTACGTCATCGGGCGCACGCGAAACCTGAGGTCCGGACTGGTGATTCTGCTGCTGAGCGGTCCCCGGAACCAAATTGGCGCGGGGAACACGGCGGGGCAGCCCGGAAGTGGTGACCCCGCCGGCGGCCGGCTTCTTGACCCGCTCGGCCTGGCGTACGAGTTCGTCGTTGGGCGAAGCGCGCCAGGAACTGGTGACCGGCGGAGCGTCGGCCGCACCACGCTGGGGCATGGGCGGAACGGGCACACCGGTCGGCTCCGCGGCGGCGGGCGCCGGCGCCTGCGGCTGCTCGCCGCCCTGCTGGCCGCCCTGGCCCGGACCGTGGAACCAGTTGGTCTCCAGGGTGTCGTACAGCGGCGTACGGCCGTCCCCGGGACCGGCCGGCGGCAGGGCCTCCGGCTGCTGGGGCAGCGCGGGACGGTAGGGGGCCTCGCCCGCCGGCGGCGCCGACGGACGCGGGGCACCGAAGCCGACCTCGTCCCGGCCGCGCTGACGCGGCGCGGGCAGCTGCTGGCCCTGGTCCTGGCCCTGCTGGAGCGGCGCGTTGAAGTCCGGCCGCGCGAACTGCGTGGTGCTCGCCGGGTCCTGGCCCTGCTGGCCGTACCCCTGGCCCTGGGGGGCCTGCGGCGCCGAGAAGTCGGGCCGGGCGAACTCGGAGGTGACGCCCGGGTCCTGGCGGCCGTCCACCGGCCGCTGGGTCAGCGGGTTGTCGAACCCCTGGTCCTGGCCGGCCCCCGTCGGCCGGGCGAACTGCCCGGTCGCGTCGTGCTCCTCGTGGCCGCGCGGGGCGTCCACGCCCCAGCCCGCGGCCTGCGGGCGCTGCTGCGGGCTGCCGCCGGGCAGCTCGGCCCGCGGGCCGCCGGTCGGCGGCAGCTGACGGCCGGGGCCGCCGGGCTGCTGGAAGCCGCCCTGGGCGCCGGGGCCGTTCTGCTCGTGCCGGGCCTGCTGGGGCTGGTGCTGGGCACCGGGGCCCTGCTGGTGCTGCTGGCCCTGCTGGCCCTGCTGGTGCTGCGGGGCGAACGCGTTCGAGCGGCTGTCCCGGCCGGGGGAGGCCGGAGCGCCGTGACCGAACAGGTTGGGCTGGCCCGTCTCCGTACGGCCGGGGGCCTCGCCCTGACCGCCGCGCGCGCCGAGCCGGGCGCCGTTGCCGAAGGCGCCGGAGAGACCGCCGCCCTGGCGCTGCGGCTCCTGGCCCGGGAAGGGCTGAGAGCCCTGGTTCGGGTTGCCGGGGCCCTGCGGGCCGTTGTTCTGCTGGCCCTGCGGACGGCCGGAGCCGTTGTCCCGCGCGGGGAGTGCGGCGCGCGGGCCGGAGCCCGCACCGACCTGGCCGCGCTGGCCGCCGGGGCCGGAGCCGAGGCTCTTGGCGCCCGGTCCGCCCGGTGCGCCGCCGATCCCGGGGCGCTGGCCGCCCGCCGCGCCGTTGCCGTTGCCGGCGAGCAGGCCGCCGGGGGCGCCGCCGGGCTGCTGGCCGGGGCCCTGCTTGGACGGGGGCTGCTTGCCGCCGTGGGCGACATCGACGGGCAGCATGACGAGCGCGGTCGTGCCGCCGGAGTCGGAGGGGCGCAGCTGGATGCGGATGCCGTGACGCAGCGACAGCCGGCCGACCACGAACAGACCCATGCGGCGGGAGACCGAGACGTCCACGGTGGGCGGCTGCGCGAGCCGCTCGTTGATCGCCGCGAGGTCCTCGGGGGAGAGGCCGATACCGGTGTCGTGGATCTCGACCAGCACGCGGCCGTCGGGCAGCGCGTGGCCGGTGACCTTGACCTTCGTCTGCGGCGAGGAGAACGACGTCGCGTTCTCCAGCAGCTCGGCGAGGAGGTGCACGAGGTCGTTGACGACCCGGCCCGCGACCTCGGTGGCGGGCACCGCGGACAGTTCGATGCGCTCGTACTGCTCCACCTCGGAGGCGGCGGCACGGAGCACGTCGACCAGCGGGACGGGGCGGGTCCACCGGCGGCCCGGCTCCTCACCCGCGAGGACGAGGAGGTTCTCGCCGTTACGGCGCATACGGGTCGCGAGGTGGTCGAGCTTGAAGAGCGAGGAGAGCTGGTCCGGGTCGGCCTCGCGCGACTCCAGCTCGGAGATGAGCGAGAGCTGACGCTGGATGAGGCCCTGCGAACGTCGCGAGAGGTTGGTGAACATCGCGTTGACGTTGCCTCGCAGGAGGGCCTGCTCGGCGGCGAGGCGGACGGCCTCGCGGTGCACGTCGTCGAAGGCCGCGGCCACCTGGCCGATCTCGTCCCGGGAGTGCACACCGACCGACTCGACGGAGGTGTCGACGTCCTGCGGGTCGGTCTCGGAGAGCTGCTTGACGAGCTCGGGCAGCCGGTCCTGGGCGACGCGGGTGGCGGTGTCCTGGAGGCGGCGCAGCGAGCGGATCATGGAGCGGGCCACCACGAAGGCGCCGACGAGCGAGACACCGAGCACGATGAGGATGACCACACCGTTGATGATCGCCTCGCGCTGGGAGGCCTCGCGCAGCTCGCGCGCCTTGGCCTCCATGTCGCTGAGGAGGGTGGTCTCGATCGTCTTCATCGCGTCGATCTTGGTGGAGGACTGGTCGTACCAGTCCATGTACGAGCGCACCTTCGCCCCGTCGATCCCGTTCGGGGTGTCGAGGACGTGCTTGGCGTACATGTTCGCCGCGTTGATCTCGGGGTTGTTGCCGTTGTCCAGCGGAGCCATCAGGTCCACCGCACTCTCGCCGGTCGATCCGTAGATCGACTTGAACGAGCTGATCGCCCGGTTCTCCTTGTCGAGAGCGTTGGAGCCGAACTGCTTGTCGTTCTCGTTGAGGTGCGGTTCCTTGACCGAGCCGCCGGGCAGCGCGGCCGCGATGACCGCGCGCTGGATCGAGGCGTACTCCTTGGCGGAGGAGAACGCCGCCAGGGCCCGGGTCCGCTTGATCATGTCCGGGTTGCTGGTCGCCTGGGCCATGTCCTGGGACAGGCTGAGCAGCGAGGTGATCAGCTGGCTGTACTGGTCGATGGTGTTGAGGGACGGCGCGCCGTCCTCGTACGCCGACTTGCGGATCGACCGGATGTCGCCGAGCTGGGAGGCGATCTGGGCGACGCTCGCGTGGATGCTCTCCAGGGCGTCGTCGTTCTCGAAGTCGCCGATCTCGTTGGTCGCGTCGAGGAACGCGTCCTTGGCCCGGTCGGTCTTCTCCCGGGGCTGGGAGACCTTGTAGTCGGTCGCCTTGGAGCCGTTGGAGAGCGGACCGGCGGACTGGTCGCGCTCCACCTGGAGGGCCTGGGCGAGCGAGGTCGCCTGCTTGGTCATCTGGGTCAGCAGCTGCATGTGCTCCAGCTGCTGCATGTCGGTCATGGACTCGTTGATCCTCAGACCGCCCAGGCTGGTCGCGGCGACCACGGGGAGGGCGAGGAGCGAGACCAGTCGCGTACTGATGCGCCAGTTACGGAGCGCTATTCGCGAGCCCGTGTCGACGGGGCCGCGGGAAGCGGGGGGCGTGCCCGGCTCTGCTCCGCCGCTCGTCGTGGACCCCGGGCGCTGCGCACGGTCGCTGTTGTCGCCGGCAGCGGCCGGCCCGGGGTTCTGGGCGTGCTGGGGCGAGGAACCGCGGTCGGTCCCGCCGCGCGGCTCCTGTTCCGCCGGAGCGCTGCCATCCCTCTTGAAACGTCCCTGCACTAGCGTCGCAACCTCTGGACCAGGCGTTCCGTCCGGATAGGGACAGAACGGTGTCGGCGTCGTGGGGCGCTGGACGCGCCCCATGGTGGTCGTTGAGTGACCGGCGTACTTCCCCCTCCCGCCGCCGCTCGGCGCTGCGTCGCGCCCCGGTGCGCCGGTCTGAAACCCGCGGCGGTGCGTGGAATTCCAGCACAGTGCAGGATCTCCAACAAGGGCCATGTACCGGGCTGTGACCTGGGTGACACGTTGTGATGAACGAGTAACAAGCGGTGGAGAGTGATCGTGGGTAAAACGGACTATCGGGGAGGAGTCGCTTAGGGGTGGGGGGTGTCCCAGTCGCGATGATCAGGAGCGGAATGGTGGATTCAGGGAGGTAATGTCCGTTTCTCGCGCCATGATCACCTGTCCGTAATGGGACAATTGTCGATTACTTCGTGAGCAAACTCACATGATGATCGTCGCCTCATCCCGGCTTCGGCGGGGAATCGGATGTTTAGCCTGACGCTTTACACGGATGGCGAATCCGACAAGCAGGCGCCGCCGAGGCGGCGCCCCTACCGACAGGGTCCTGACGGCAGATGAAGACGACGACGACGCTCCGCAACATTGCCAACCCCCGGCGCACCACGCTGGCGCACCTCGAGGACGCCGAAGCGCTTCAGGCGCCCTTCCTGCCGGAGCACGCCGCCGAACTGCCCACCGTGACGGCCAACCCGCGCCGCACCATCCTCATGGAAGCCCCGGTCACGCCTGCCCGGTAGCGGTCCCGCAACGGGCGAGGCTGTGCCCCCTCACCGCGCCGGCGCCTCGCCCGGCCGCTAGCCTGGAGCGTCAGTCTTCAGTCAGCCAGCAAGTGAGGGGCGACAGCATCCCGTGCGCATCGCCAGGTTCTCCATCGACGGCAATGTCGCCTTCGGCGCCGTCGAGGGGCAGGGCACCGTGGAATCCGGTGACCTCGTCCTCGACATCATCAAGGGCATCCCGTACGCCGACTTCGAGCTCTCGGGCACCAAGGTCCCGCTGAACAAGGTCCGGCTGCTGCCCCCCGTGCTCCCCAACAAGGTCGTGGCCATCGGCCGCAACTACGCGGAGCACGCCGCCGAGCTCGGCAACGAGGTCCCCGACGCGCCGATCACCTTCTTCAAGCCCACCACCTCGGTGATCGGCTCCGGCGACGCGATCGAGTACCCCTCCTTCTCCCAGGACCTGCACCACGAGGCCGAGCTGGCCGTGGTCATCGGCCGCATGTGCCGCGAGGTCCCGCGCGAGCGCGTCAAGGACGTCATCCTCGGCTACACCTGCGCCAACGACGTCACCGCCCGCGACGTGCAGCAGCGCGAGAAGCAGTGGGCCCGCGCCAAGGGCTTCGACACCTCCTGCCCGCTGGGCCCCTGGGTGGAGACCGACGTGGACCCCCACGACCTCACCATCCAGGCGACGGTCAACGGCGAGCAGCGACAGCTCGGCCGTACGAGCGACATGGTCCGCTCCATCGAGGACCTGATCGTCCACATCACGGAGGCCATGACGCTCCTCCCGGGCGACGTGATCCTCACCGGAACCCCCGCAGGGGTCGGACCCCTGCACGTCGGCGACGAGGTCGCCGTCACCATCGAAGGCATCGGCACTCTCACCAACAAGGTGATCAAGCGTGGTTAACGCACCCGTCGCACCCGTCCGCGTACGTTTCTGTCCCTCCCCGACCGGCAACCCCCACGTGGGCCTGGTCCGCACGGCCCTGTTCAACTGGGCCTTCGCCCGGCACCACCAGGGCACCCTGGTCTTCCGGATCGAGGACACCGACGCCGCGCGCGACTCCGAGGACTCCTACCGGCAGCTGCTCGACTCGATGCGCTGGCTGGGCCTGGACTGGGACGAGGGCCCCGAGATCGGCGGCCCGCACGCCCCCTACCGCCAGTCGCAGCGGATGGACCTGTACAAGGACGTCGCCGAGAAGCTGCTCGCCGCCGGGTACGCGTACGCCTGCTACTGCACCACCGAGGAGCTGGACACCCGCCGCGACGCCGCCCGCGCCGCGGGGAAGCCGTCCGGCTACGACGGCCACTGCCGCGACCTCACCGCCGAGCAGAAGGCCGCGTACGAGGCCGAGGGCCGCACCTCGATCGTCCGCTTCCGGATGCCCGACGAGGCGATCACCTTCACCGACCTGGTCCGCGGCGAGATCACCGTCCAGCCGGAGAACGTCCCGGACTACGGCATCGTCCGCGCCAACGGGGCCCCGCTCTACACGCTGGTCAACCCGGTCGACGACGCGCTGATGGAGATCACCCACGTCCTGCGCGGCGAGGATCTGCTCTCCTCCACCCCGCGCCAGATCGCCCTGTACCGGGCCCTCGCCGAGCTGGGCATCGCCAAGGAGACCCCCGCCTTCGGCCACCTGCCGTACGTCATGGGCGAGGGCAACAAGAAGCTCTCCAAGCGCGACCCGCAGGCCTCCCTCAACCTCTACCGGGAGCGCGGCTTCCTCCCCGAGGGGCTGCTGAACTACCTCTCGCTGCTGGGCTGGTCGATCGCCGAGGACCGCGACATCTTCTCGGTGGACGAACTGATCGCGGCGTTCGACATCGAGGACGTCAACGCCAACCCGGCCCGCTTCGACCTCAAGAAGTGCGAGCACATCAACGCCGAGCACATCCGCATGCTCGACGTGAAGGCGTTCACCGAGGCCTGCGGCCCCTGGCTGAAGGCCCCCTTCGCGCCCTGGGCCCCGGAGGCCTTCGACGCCCAGAAGTGGACGCGGATCGCCCCGTACGCCCAGACCCGGGTGACGGTGCTCTCCGACATCACCGACAACGTCGACTTCCTCTTCCTCGACGAGCCGGTGGAGGACGAGGCGTCCTGGGCCAAGGCGATGAAGGGCGACCCGGCCGCCCTCCTGACCACGGCCCGCGCCAACCTGGAGGCGGCGGACTGGAGCGACCCCGAGTCGCTGAAGAACGCCGTGCTCACCGCCGGCGAGGCGCACGGCCTCAAGCTCGGCAAGGCCCAGGCCCCGGTCCGGGTCGCCGTGACCGGCCGCACCGTCGGCCTGCCGCTCTTCGAGTCCCTGGAGATCCTGGGCCGCGAGAAGTCCCTGGCCCGCGTGGACGCCGCTCTGGCGAAGCTGGCCGCGTAGAGCGCCAGGACACCCCGAGGAGGGCCGCGGCCGACCGGCTGCGGCCCTCCTCGGCCTTTGCCCTCCGCGAGCGCCGCCGGGCGGCTACCGTGACGTACATGCCGATCCGAGCCGTGCTCTGGGACATCGACGACACGCTCTTCGACTACGCGAGCGCCGACCACACCGGTATGCGGCTCCATCTGGAGAGCACGGGACTGCCCGAGGCGTACGCGTCCGTCGACGAGGCCCTCGCCGCCTGGAAGGCGATCACCGCCGTGCACTGGGCGCGCGTGGCCGCCGGGGAGACGGACTTCCTCGGCCAGCGCCGGGACCGGGTGCGGGACTTCCTCGCGCGGGCCATGGCGGACGCCGAGGCCGACGCCTGGTTCGCCGGCCACCTGGTCCACTACGAGGCCGCCTGGGAGCTCTTCCCGGACGTGCTTCCGGTCCTGGACCGGCTGGCCCCCGACTACCGCCACGCGATCCTCTCCAACTCCAGCACCCCCAACCAGCACCGCAAGCTCACCGCCCTCGGCGTCCGGGACCGGTTCGAGGCGATGGTCTGCGCCGTGGAGCTGGGCATCTCCAAGCCGGAGGCGGGCGCCTTCCACGCGGCCTGCGAGGCGCTCGCGCTGGAGCCGCACGAGGTGGCGTACGTGGGGGACGAGCCGGACATCGACGCGAGCGGGGCCGTCGCCGCCGGGCTGAGGGGCATCTGGCTCGACCGGCGGGGCAGGGGCGGGAGGACGGATCTCGTCCGGATCACCGGGCTCGACCAGCTCCCCGCGCTGCTGGCGGGCCATACCCGTTTTGGAGCGCCGGAGACCTTCGGGTAATGTTCTTTCTGCGCCGCCCGAGCGGGCCGAAAGATCCGGCCGGGAAGCGCAGACAGAAGTGAGACCCCCTCCAGGGGTTGCATTTCAGTGGGCTATGGTGTAATTGGCAACACTACGGTTTCTGGTACCGTCATTCTAGGTTCGAGTCCTGGTAGCCCAGCGCAGTACAAGCAAGACCAGCAGGACAAGCCCCCGTTGTGTAGCGGCCTAGCACGCTGCCCTCTCACGGCAGTAGCGCCGGTTCGAATCCGGTCGGGGGTACAGATCCTTCCCGCGAGAACACTTGGGTCGCACCCACGTTCTCGATGCAGGATCGCTAGGGCCCCCGTTGTGTAGCGGCCTAGCACGCTGCCCTCTCACGGCAGTAGCGCCGGTTCGAATCCGGTCGGGGGTACTTGTCACACCATGGGCTATGGTGTAATTGGCAACACTACGGTTTCTGGTACCGTCATTCTAGGTTCGAGTCCTGGTAGCCCAGCGCAAGTCAGCAGTAACCACGCCCCCGTTGTGTAGCGGCCTAGCACGCTGCCCTCTCACGGCAGTAGCGCCGGTTCGAATCCGGTCGGGGGTACAACAGAGCGGTACGGGAAGGCCCTTCACTTCGGTGGAGGGCCTTCTCGCTTGCCCGGACCAGGGCGGCCCTGGGCCAAGTCGCCCACGTCGCAACGGTGTTGGCGGGGCAAGATATAGGGCCGCCACGGCGCTGGGGCGGCCTTCCGGAAGTGGGGAGAAGTACGGGCGGGACGTCAGCCCGTGCGGCGCAGGGCCTCGCTCAGCCGCGCGGCCGAGTCGATGACCGCCTGGGCGTGCATCCGGCCCGGGTGACGCGTCAGCCGCTCGATCGGCCCGGAGACCGAGACGGCGGCGACCACCCGGTTCGAGGGGCCGCGCACCGGGGCGGAGACCGAGGCGACGCCCGGCTCCCGCTCACCGATCGACTGGGCCCAGCCCCGCCGCCGTACGCCGGAGAGGGCCGTCGCCGTGAACCGGGCGCCCTGGAGGCCGCGGTGCAGGCGCTCCGGCTCCTCCCAGGCCATCAGGATCTGGGCGGAGGAGCCCGCCTTCATGGTGAGCGTCGAGCCGACCGGCACCGTGTCCCGGAGCCCGGACAGCCGTTCCGCCGCTGCCACGCAGATACGCATGTCGCCCTGCCGGCGGTAGAGCTGGGCGCTCTCGCCGGTGATGTCCCGCAGGTGGGTGAGTACCGGTCCGGCCGTGGCCAGCAGGCGGTCCTCGCCCGCCGCGGCTGCCAGTTCCGACAGCCGGGGGCCGAGAATGAACCGGCCCTGCATGTCCCTCGCCACCATCCGGTGGTGTTCCAGTGCCACGGCCAGTCGATGGGCCGTGGGCCGTGCGAGCCCGGTCGCCGCGACCAGCCCGGCGAGGGTGGCCGGACCGGACTCCAGGGCGCTCAATACCAGAGCTGCCTTGTCGAGAACGCCGACGCCGCTAGAGTTGTCCATACGACGATACTCCCGTCTCACTCTGTGAAACGCAAGTTCAATTTTCAGCAGAAGTTGCGAACCTGTACGGGTGGCCGCACAACGGCCCGCGGCCACCGCCCCGCAGGGGATCCGGACGGCGGCGCACCGAATCTCTAGTTGGGCCGGCGAAGACGCCGGCCGGAGGGAAAGCGATGGGTAGGACACTCGCGGAGAAGGTCTGGGACGACCATGTCGTCCGGCGCGCGGAGGGCGAGCCCGACCTCCTCTTCATCGATCTGCACCTGCTGCACGAGGTGACCAGCCCGCAGGCCTTCGACGGTCTGCGCCAGGCCGGACGTCCGGTGCGACGCCTCGACCTCACCATCGCCACCGAGGACCACAACACCCCGACCCTCGACATCGACAAGCCGATCGCCGACCCGGTCTCGCGCGCCCAGCTGGAGACCCTGCGCAAGAACTGCGCGGACTTCGGCGTACGGCTGCACCCGCTCGGCGACGTGGAGCAGGGCGTCGTGCACGTGGTCGGCCCGCAGCTGGGTCTGACCCAGCCCGGCACCACCGTGGTCTGCGGCGACTCCCACACCTCCACGCACGGGGCGTTCGGCGCGCTGGCGTTCGGCATCGGCACCAGCCAGGTCGAGCACGTCCTGGCCACCCAGACGCTGCCGCTGGCCCGCCCGAAGACCATGGCCATCACGGTCGACGGCGAACTGCCCGAGGACGTCACCGCCAAGGACCTGATCCTGGCGATCATCACCCGGATCGGCACCGGCGGCGGCCAGGGCTACATCCTCGAATACCGCGGCTCCGCCATCGAGAAGCTCTCGATGGAGGCCCGGATGACCATCTGCAACATGTCGATCGAGGCCGGCGCCCGCGCGGGCATGATCGCCCCGGACGAGACCACCTTCGCCTACCTGGAGGGTCGCGACGCCGCCCCCAAGGGCGAGGAGTGGGACGCCGCCGTCGCGTACTGGAAGACCCTGCGCACGGACGACGACGCGGTGTTCGACGCCGAGGTCGTCATCGACGCCACCGAACTGGCCCCGTTCGTCACCTGGGGCACCAACCCCGGCCAGGGCGCGCCGCTCTCCGCGCACGTCCCCGACCCGGCTTCGTACGAGGACGCCTCGGAGCGCAACGCCGCCGAAAAGGCCCTGGAGTACATGGGGTTGACCGCCGGGCAGCCGCTGCGCGAGATCAACGTGGACACCGTCTTCGTAGGTTCGTGCACCAACGGCCGCATCGAGGACCTGCGCAACGCCGCGTCCATCCTGGACGGCCGCAAAGTCGCGAGAGGCGTACGGATGCTGGTCGTCCCCGGCTCCGTCCGGGTCGCGCTCCAGGCCGTCTCCGAGGGGCTGGACAAGGTCTTCACCGAGGCCGGCGCCGAATGGCGGCACGCGGGCTGCTCGATGTGCCTGGGCATGAACCCCGACCAGCTGGCCCCCGGCGAGCGCTCCGCCTCCACCTCGAACCGCAACTTCGAGGGTCGGCAGGGCAAGGGCGGCCGCACCCACCTGGTCTCGCCCCAGGTCGCCGCCGCCACCGCCGTGCTGGGCCATCTGGCCTCGCCCGCCGACCTGTCCGACACCCGTACCCCCGCCGGAGTCCGATAGCCATGGAAGCCTTCACCGCACACACCGGCCGGGCCGTCCCGCTGCGCCGCAGCAACGTCGACACCGACCAGATCATCCCCGCCCACTGGCTGAAGAAGGTCACCCGCGACGGGTTCGAGGACGGGCTCTTCGAAGCCTGGCGCAAGGACGCCGACTTCATCCTCAACCGCCCCGAGCGCCAAGGCGCCTCGGTCCTGGTGGCCGGCCCCGACTTCGGCACGGGCTCCTCCCGCGAACACGCGGTCTGGGCCCTGCAGAACTTCGGCTTCAAGACCGTCATCTCCTCCCGCTTCGCCGACATCTTCCGGGGCAACTCGCTGAAGAACGGCCTGCTGACCGTGGTCCTGGAGCAGAAGGTCGTCGACTCCCTGTGGGAGCTGAGCGAGGCCGACCCGACCGCCGAGATCACCGTCGACCTGGAGGCCCGGCAGGTCCGAGCCGAGGGCATCACGGCCGCCTTCGAGCTGGACGAGAACGCCCGCTGGCGACTGCTCAACGGCCTCGACGACATCAGCCTCACCCTTCAGAACGAAGCGGACATCGCGGCTTACGAGGCAGCCAGGCCTGCCCACAAGCCGCGTACAATTGACGCCTGAGCAGCGGTTTTCCATGACTGCGCCCCCTGCCTCCAGGCAGGGGGCGCAGTCGCTTGTTGAGCCCCCCTCGGGCGACAACTCGCCCCAGATGGCACAATCGGTGCATGGAACGCGACAGCCAACTCAAGCTCTACGGTCAAGTCGCCGACCGACTGAAGGAAGCGCACGCGAAGGTGCGTGCACTGCAAGTCCCGGAGAGCGTACGGATGGCGCTCTCCCGGAAGCTGCTGGTCGTCACGGCCGCGGCGAAGCACGATCTCCCGGACGCGGCAAGGCGTCTGGACCGGTTGATGAAGGACCTCGATGAGGGCCGATTCCCCGAAGGTGACTGACACGTGGAACTACGCATCGGTCGACTTCGTTGCGGCACTAGGGTGATTAGCCCGTTTCGTGTTTGATTTGCGGTATATATCTGCCTAACGTGCGAAAAAGCCTGAACACTTTCGTTCTGGCAATGTCTCCGAAGGGGAAGACGTGAACAAGGCGCAGCTCGTAGAAGCGATTGCCGACAAGGTCGGCGGCCGCCAGCAGGCCGCAGACGCTGTCGACGCGGTACTCGACGCGATCGTCCGTGCCGTTGTCGCCGGGGACCGTGTCTCGGTCACCGGCTTCGGCTCGTTCGAGAAGGTCGACCGCCCCGCCCGGTACGCCCGCAACCCGCAGACGGGTGAGCGCGTCCGGGTCAAGAAGACCTCGGTGCCCCGCTTCCGCGCGGGCCAGGGGTTCAAGGATCTGGTGAGCGGCTCCAAGAAGCTCCCCAAGAACGATGTGGCCGTGAAGAAGGCCCCCAAGGGCAGCCTCTCGGGCGGGTCTTCCGCCGCCCGTACGACGGTCAAGGCCGCCGCCGCCAAGAAGTCGGCCGCCAAGAAGGCCACGGCGAAGAAGGCCACCGCCAAGAAGGCCGTGGCACCGGCGAAGAAGACCACCGCCACCGCCAAGAAGGCCACCGCCAAGAAGGCGACCGCCACGGCGAAGAAGGCCACGCCGGCCGCGAAGAAGGCGACCCCGGCGAAGAAGGCCACCGCGACCGCCAAGAAGACCGCGCCCGCCAAGAAGGCCACGGCGAAGAAGGCGCCCGCGAAGAAGACCACGGCGCGCACCACCACGGCCAAGAAGGCCACCGCACGCAAGAAGTGAGACCGGGCACCCGCTCGCTTCTCACACGCGCCGGGCCGGGCTCCCCTCCGGGGAGCCCGGCCCGCGGGCTGTCCGGGGCCTGTTCGGGCCCACCGGACACGTCTCAGAACGTCTGCAACGTCACCAGCGTGATCCGCAGGGCGGCGCCCTCGCCCTCGCCCTCGATCCGCACCCGCTGCCCCGGACGCAGCAGCAGCAGGCCGCCCGCGTCGAAGGCCGGGGCGCCGAAGTCCACCGGGGTGCCGTCGTCCAGCAGCACACTGCCGGTGCGGGTCGCGGGGTCGTACGTGTACGAGGTCGCCTGCATGGGCCGCAGCCTATCGGTCCGACGTGAGCGGGAGCGCGAGACCGAGCCGCTCCGTGCGGGACCCCACCCCGAGGGCCAGGGCCACCCTCAGGTCCTCGCCCGTATCCACGTCCCGGCGCACCGAGTCGACACCGGGCAGCGTTATTTCCACCGCGCCCGAAGCCAGATGCCGGGCGGCGGAGGGGCCGCCGAAAGCCGGGCGCAATTCCGTTCCCCCGGAGCAGGACAGAAATGTCGTTCCGATTCCCGCCGCGTCCCGGAGAAATGCCCGGGGAAAAGCCGAGGCAAAATCAAGCACCCGGGCCAATTCCCCGGCGCGCAGAGCGGGCAGATCCGCGTTGAGCGCGGCCACCGGGGCGGCGGGCTCCGGCCCTCGCACCGAGCGGGCGCCGTACGCCAGCGCGGCGTTGAGCCCGGCCGCCGGGACGTCCGGCACGATCCGCGCGCCGAGCGCGGAAAGGGCCGCCCCGGCCGCCGCGTCGTCCGTGACGACCACCACATCCCGCACCCGGGCACAGGCGAGCGCCGCGGCCACCGTGTCCTGGGCGAAGGCCAGGGCCAGCCGGGGCCGGGCGAGCTCGCCCACCGCCCGCCCCAAGCGGCTCTTGGCCCGCGCGAGCGGCTTCAGCGGGACGACCAGGGACCAGGGCCCCACCGGGTCGGTGTTCGTGGCGATCTCCCCCTTCCGAAGGCATGAGGACTTATTCTCGCCTGCCGGTACGACAACCCGGAGGGCCGGGCCCGCAGGTGAGGCGTACGGTGTTCTCGACAGAGGAGGGGCCTGGGGCGAGACTTGACCGTCAGTAGCCGGCAGCAGGTCGACGTTCCGATGAGGTCCTTAGAGGAAGGTGTCCCAGTGTCCCGCCGCAGAATCGGCTTCTGGTACCGCCTGGCGGCGGTTATCGCCAAGCCGCCATTGGTGGTTCTGTTCAAGCGCGAGTGGCGGGGGATGGAACACATTCCGGCCGACGGCGGATTCATCAGCGCCGTCAATCACAACTCCTATCTGGACCCGCTCTCCTACGGCCACTTCCAGTACAACACCGGGCGCGTGCCCCGGTTCCTGGCGAAGGCCGGCCTCTTCCGCGCCCCCTTCGTCGGGATGATGCTGCGCGGCACCGGCCAGATCCCCGTCTACCGCGAGACGACCAACGCGCTGGACGCCTTCCGGGCCGCCGTCGACGCCATCGAGCGCGGCGAGTGCGTCGCCTTCTACCCCGAGGGCACCCTCACCCGCGACCCCGCCATGTGGCCGATGGCCGGCAAGACCGGCGCCGCCCGGGTCGCCCTGATGACCAAGGCCCCGGTCATCCCCGTCGCCCAGTGGGGCGCCAACCAGGCGATGCCGCCGTACGCCCGGCAGAACAAGCTGCGGCTGTTCCCCCGCAAGACGCTGCGGGTGCAGGCAGGTCCCCCCGTCGACCTCAGCCGCTTCTACGATGTCGAGCCGACGCCCGAAGTGCTGCGGCAGGCGACCGAGGCCATCATGGCCGCGATCACCCGCCAGCTGGAGGACGTACGCGGGGAGAAGGCCCCCGCCGAGCTCTACGATCACCGCAAAGCCCGTGCTGAACAACGGCGCAGGGCGCAGGGAAAGGGATCCACGTGACGCACCCCGTAAAAGCAGCCGTCTTCGGAACCGGCTCATGGGGTACGGCGTTCGCCGTGATCCTCGCCGACGCGGGCTGCGAGGTCACCCTCTGGGGACGCCGCGCCGAGGTCGCCGAGACCGTCAACACCACCCGCACCAACCCCGACTACCTGCCGGGCATCGAACTCCCCGCCTCGATCCGCGCCACCACGGACGCCGCCGAGGCGCTGCGCGGAGCCGAGTTCGCCTTCCTCGTCGTGCCCTCCCAGACGCTGCGCGCCAACCTCGCGGACTGGGCCCCGCACCTGGAGCCCGACACCGTCCTGGTCTCCCTGATGAAGGGCGTCGAGCTGGGCACCGCCAAGCTGATGAGCGAGGTGATCGCGGACGTCGCCAAGGTCTCCGCCGACCGCATCGCCGTCGTCTCCGGCCCCAACCTGGCCAAGGAGATCGCCGAGCGCCGCCCCGCCGCGGCCGTCGTCGCCTGCGCCGACGAGTCCGTCGCCCAGCGCCTCCAGGCCGCCTGCCACACCCCGTACTACCGGCCCTACACCAACACCGACGTGGTCGGCTGCGAGCTGGGCGGCGCCGTGAAGAACGTCATCGGCCTCGCCGTCGGCATCGCGGACGGCATGGGCCTCGGCGACAACACCAAGGGCTCCCTCATCACCCGCGGCCTGGCCGAGACCACCCGCCTGGGCGTGGCCATGGGCGCCGACCCGCTGACGTTCTCCGGACTGGCGGGCCTGGGCGACCTGGTGGCCACCTGCTCCTCGCCGCTCTCGCGCAACCACACCTTCGGCACCAACCTCGGCCGCGGTATGACGCTCCAGGAGACGATCGCCGTCACCAAGCAGACCGCCGAGGGCGTCAAGTCCTGCGAATCGGTCCTCGACCTGGCGCGCAGGCACGGAGTCGACATGCCGATCACGGAAACCGTCGTCTCCATCGTCCACGAGGGCAAGTCGCCGGTCGTGGCCGTCAAGGAGCTGATGTCGCGCAGCGCCAAGGCCGAGCGACGCTGACGTCTCCTTTACCAGCAGGTACGCTCATCGCGATATGAGCAGCGAGAACCTCCCCCAGAGCCCTGAGCGCCCCGAGAGCCCTGAGCAGCAGCGCCGTAAGCCGCGTGTGGCCGTCGTGTTCGGCGGCCGCAGCTCCGAACACGGCATCTCGGTCGTCACGGCCGGCGCCGTCATGAAGGCCATCGACCGGACGAAGTACGACGTCCTGCCGATCGGCATCACGACGGACGGCCGGTGGGCGCTCACCGCGGACGAGCCCGAACGCATGGCCATCACCGACCGCAAGGTCCCCGACGTGGCCCAGCTCGCCGAGTCCGCCGAGGGCAGCGTCACGCTCTCCGTGGACCCCGGCAGCCGCGAGGTCGTCTACAGCGAACCCGGCTCGGTGCCCAAGGCGCTCGGTGAGGTCGACGTCGTCTTCCCCGTGCTGCACGGCCCGTACGGCGAGGACGGCACTCTTCAGGGGCTGCTCGAACTCTCCGGTGTGCCCTACGTCGGCGCGGGCGTCCTCGCCTCGGCCGTCGGCCAGGACAAGGAGTACATGAAGCGCGTCTTCCTCTCCTTCGGGCTGCCGGTCGGACCGTACGAGGTCGTCCGCCCGCGCGAGTGGGACCGCGACCCCTCCGCCGTACGCAAGCGGATCGTGGACTTCGCCGGTGAGCACGGCTGGCCGCTGTTCATCAAGCCCGCCCGCGGCGGCTCGTCCATGGGGATCACCAAGGTCGACGGCCTCGAAGGGCTCGACGCGGCGATCGAGGAGGCCCGCCGCCACGACCCGAAGTTCCTCGTGGAGTCGCTGCTGCGCGGCCGCGAGATCGAGTGCGGGGTGCTGGAGTTCGAGGACGGGCCGCGCGCCAGCGTGCCCGCCGAGATCCCCCCGGTCACCTCGCACGACTTCTACGACTTCGAGGCGAAGTACATCGACTCGGCCGCCGGCCTGGTGCCCGCGCCGCTCACCGAGGAGCAGACCGCCGAGGTCCAGCGGCTCGCCGTCGCCGCCTTCGACGCCACCTCCTGCGAGGGCCTGGTGCGCGCCGACTTCTTCCTCACCGGGGACGGCACCTTCGTCATCAACGAGATCAACACCCTGCCGGGGTTCACCCCGATCTCCATGTACCCGCGCATGTGGCAGGAGAGCGGCGTGAGCTACCCGGAGCTGGTCGACCGGCTGATCCAGGCCGCGTTGACCCGCTCCACCGGGCTGCGCTGACCCACCCGGAGGGCCGGGGCGGCGACGGCCGCCCCGGCCCTCCGTGGCAGGGGCATCCGTCTTCGTGGACCCGGGGGCGCCGCGGCGCAGTACGATCGCCCCGTCAGCGCGCGGAGGATCACGGTGCCGGGGCGGAGAACCGTGGTCGAAGCGCGCCTCACGCGCGGCACCGGACGGGGGTCAGAGGTGGACGACCGGACAGGTCAGGGTGCGTGTGATGCCGTCCACCTGCTGCACCTTGGCGACCACCATGCGGCCGAGCGCGTCGACCGTCTCGGACTGGGCCCGCACGATCACGTCGTACGGACCGGTGACGTCCTCTGCCTGGATGACTCCCGGAATCTTGGAGATGGTCTCGGCGACGATCGACGCCTTGCCCACCTCGGTCTGGATGAGGATGTACGCCTGTACCACGGAACCTCCAGGGCGGCCACGAGGATCATGTGGGGGAAAGGGACGCCACGTTATCGCGTTGCCGAGGGCGACGGGGAGACCTACGGGCCCTATGACGTCCACAGCGTGGCGTGCGGAGTGCGGAAGTTGACGTATCCCTTGTCGGTACCGGCAGCTCTCCTGACGGTACCGACAGCAGTGACGGCTCGCGACCGGGGGCCCGGACGGGTGTCCGGGGCGATAAATGAGAGGTGAGACTCGGTGAAGGGAACCGTGGGCGAGTTGGGGGAGTTCGGGCTCATCAGAGAGCTCACGTCCCGGCTCACCACCACTCCGGCGGTACGGCTGGGGCCCGGCGACGACGCCGCGGTCGTGGCCGCTCCCGACCGCAGGGTCGTGGCCAGTACGGACATCCTGCTGGAAGGGCGGCACTTCCGCCGCGACTGGTCGACGGCGTACGACGTCGGCCGGAAGGCGGCGGCGCAGAACCTCGCCGACATCGCGGCCATGGGCGCGGTGCCCACCGCGCTGCTCCTGGGTCTCGTCGTCCCCGCCGACCTCCCGGTCACCTGGGCCGCCGAGCTGATGGACGGGCTGCGCGACGAGTGCCAGGTGGCGGGGGCGGCCGTCGTCGGCGGTGACGTGGTCGGCGGCGACACCATCACCGTGGCCATCACCGCCCTGGGCGACCTGCGCAACCACGAACCGGTCACCCGGTCCGGCGCCCGCCCCGGCGACGTCGTCGCCGTCACCGGCTGGCTCGGCTGGTCCGCCGCCGGATACGCCGTGCTCGCCCGCGGCTTCCGCTCGCCGCGCGCCTTCGTCGAGGCCCACCGCCGCCCCGAACCGCCCTACCACGCGGGCCCCGCGGCCGCCGGACTCGGCGCCACCGCCATGACCGACGTCAGCGACGGGCTGGTGGCCGACCTCGGGCACATCGCGGAGGCCAGCAAGGTCCGCATCGATCTGCGCTCGGGGCTCATCGACATCCCCTCGCAGATGTCCGACATCGGCCAGGCCGTCGGCGTCGACCCGCTCCAGTGGGTGCTGACCGGGGGAGAGGACCACGCGATCGTGGCGACCTTCCCGCCGGACGCGAAACTCCCCGCCCGCTGGAAGGTGATCGGCGAGGTCCTCAACCCCTCCGCCCTGCCCCAGGTCACCGTCGACGGCGCCCCCTGGACCAGCAAGGGCGGCTGGGACCACTTCGGGGCGATCGAGGACGCCTACTAGCTCCCGCGGCCGTTAGATTGCTGCCCATGCCCATACGTACCGCTGTACCGCCCCGCGTCCTCACCGTCGCCGGATCCGACTCCGGCGGCGGTGCGGGGATCCAGGCCGACCTGAAGACCATGCTCGCCCTCGGTGTGCACGGCATGAGCGTGCTCACCGCCGTCACCGCACAGAACTCCCTCGGCGTCCAGGGCGCGTGGGAGCTTCCGGTGGAGGCCGTACGCGCCCAGTACCGCAGCGTCGTCGACGACATCGGCGTCCAGGCGGTGAAGACCGGGATGCTCGCCTCGGCCGCCTTGGTGGAGACCGTCGCCGAACTCCTCGCCGGGACCGACGCCCCCGTCGTCGTCGACCCGGTCGGGGTCTCCAAGCACGGGGACGCGCTGCTCGCCGCCGAGGCGCTCGACTCCGTACGGACGAAGCTGCTGCCCGTCGCCACGGTGGCCACCCCGAACCTCGACGAAGTGGCCCAGCTCACCGGCGTACAGGTCACCGGCGAGGAGGAGATGCGCCGGGCCGCCGAGGAGATCCTCGCGTTCGGACCGCGCTGGGCGCTTATCAAGGGCGGCCACCTGCCCGGCGAGGCGGTCGACCTGCTCACCGACGGGAGCGCGGAGCACTGGCTGCGCGCCCCCCGGTACGACAACCGGCACACCCACGGCACCGGCTGCACCCTCGCCTCCGCCATCGCCTCGCATCTCGCGCTCGGCCAGGACGTGCCGACGGCGGTGGAGGGCGCGAAGGCGTACGTCACCGGCGCGATCCGGGCCGGATTCCCGCTCGGGGGCGGCATCGGCCCGGTCGACCACGGCTGGCGGACCCGGCCGGCCGGATGACCATGGCCGGCTGATCACAGCCGGCTGAGCACCGTCCGGATGAGCACAGTCCGACTGATCGCAGCCGGCTGAGCACAGCAAAAAGCCGGTCCACCGAGGTGGACCGGCTTTTTGGGCAACCGGAAGGCTGCGCTACGACGGAAACGTCAGCGCGCGACCTTGCCGGCCTTGATGCACGAGGTGCAGACGTTGAGCCGCTTCGGCGTTCGACCGACCACGGCACGCACGCGCTGGATGTTGGGATTCCAGCGACGGGACGTACGGCGGTGCGAGTGCGAAATGCTGTTGCCGAAGCCCGGCCCCTTGCCGCAGACGTCGCAGTTGGCAGCCACGGGTCACTCCAAAGACTTCAGATGCACTTACAGTGAATTCCGGCGCGCCGGAATCATTGAATGAAATGGCGGTACCGGAGGAATGGCCCGACTCTCATCGGGCAACCGAAGCAGCATACAACGCCTGCTTCGGAGATACGAAACTACCACGGGTTGGCCCACCGCCCTCCCGCCCCCTGTCCCGGCCGGGCTCGCGGCAGGGGCCCCGGCAGGCGGGCTAACCTGCGGTGCAGCCCGTTGCCACGGCCGCTTCAAGGAGGACCATCGGTGCCGCAGCTCCCCGACGATCTGGACGCCGTCGCGGTGCGCGCCTGGTGCTCACTGGCCCTGGAGGCACTGGGCCGGGAGCGCGCGGAGATCGACGCGATCAACGTCTATCCCATCGCCGACGGGGACACCGGCACCAACCTCTATCTGACGCTCGAGTCCGCCGCCGCGGCCGTCGAAGCCGTGTTCGCCGCCCACGAGACCGGCACCACCACGCCCGCCACCGCCGACGCCGTACGCGCCATGGCGCACGGCGCCCTCATCGGCGCCCGCGGGAACTCCGGCACGATCCTGGCCCAGCTGCTGCGCGGCATGGCCGGGGTGCTGACCGACGGCGGTGACGCGGCCCACCTGCGCCTCGCCCTGACCCGGGCCGCCGCCGCCGCCCGGCAGGCCGTCGCCCGCCCGGTGGAGGGCACCGTGCTGACCGTCGCCACGGCGGCCGCCGAGGCCGCGCAGGGCGAGGCGGAGGAGGTGCGCGCGGTGGTGAGCGCCGCCTATGAGGGCGCGCGCGCCGCCCTGGCGAAGACCCCGGAGCAGCTCGCCGTGCTCGGCCGGGCCGGAGTGGTGGACGCCGGGGGGCGGGGGCTGGTGGCGGTGCTGGGGGCGCTGGTGGAGGCGGTGACCGGGCAGGCTCCGGTACGGGGGCCTCGCGCCGGGGCCGGGAGGGGGCCCGCTCCGGTGGACGGCGGGTCGGTGGTGGGGCTGCCGGTGGGGGGCGTTCCGGTGGGGGTGGGCCCGGTGCACGGGGCCCCCGGTATCGCGGCGGCCGACGGACCGCTGGACTGCCCCGAGGACGCGGCCGGCTGCGGGCCCGCCTTCGAGGTGATCTACCTCCTGGAGGCCCGCGACGAGCAGGTGGACCGGCTGCGCACCCGGCTCGACGCGCTCGGCGACTCCCTGGTCGTGGTGGGCGGCGACGGGCTCTGGCACGTCCACGTCCATGTCGACGACGCCGGAGCGGCGGTGGAGGCGGGCGTCGAGGCCGGGCGGCCGTACCGGATCCGGATCACCCACTTCGCCACCGAGAGCGGCCACGACGTCCGCGTCCAGGCCGAACCCGCCCGGCGCGCGGTCGTCGTCGTGGTCCCCGGCGACGGCCTGGCCGGGCTCTGCACCGAGGCCGGCGCCACCACCGTGATCGCCCGCCCCGGCGAACCGCCCGCCAGCGGCGAACTGGTCGACGCCATCCGCCGCGCCCACGCCCGCGAGGTGGTGCTCCTGCCCAACGACGCGGCCCTGCGCCACACCGCGGCGGCCGCCGCCGAACAGGCCAGGACCGAGGGGGTCAGGGTCGCCCTCGTCCCCACCCGCGCCGCCGTCCAGGGCATCGCGGCCCTCGCCGTCCACGAACCGGACCGCGGCTTCGACGAGGACGTGGTCGCCATGACCGCCGCCGCCGGCGCCACCCGCTACGCCGAACTGGCCGTCGCCGAGCGGCAGTCGTGGACCATGGCGGGCGTCTGCCAGGCCGGGGACATCCTCGGCCTGATCGACGGGGACGTGGCCGTGATCGGCGCCGACGTCCCGGCCACCGCCCGCACCGTGCTGGACCGGATGCTGGCGGCCGGCGGCGAACTGGTCACCCTCGTCCTGGGCGAGGACGTCCCGGACGCGCTCGCCGAGGTGCTGGAGGAGCACGTACGCGAGGGCTACCTCGCCGTGGACACCGTCGTCTACCGGGGCGGACACCAGCGCGCCCCCCTGCTGATCGGCGTCGAGTAGCCGGCCGGCCCTCCCGCGCCGTCGTGCCCGGCGGACAGTTGTCAGTGGTGTGGTGTGCAATGGATCGCGTGTCCTCGTTCGATGAACCTCTCAAGAAGCTGCTCGGCGGAGCCACCGCGAAGGTGATGGCCGAACACCTCGACCTGCACACGGTCGGTGATCTGCTGCACCACTACCCGCGGCGGTACGAGGAGCGCGGCAAGCTGACCGCGCTGGCCGACCTCCCGCTGGACGAGCACGTCACGGTGGTCGCGCAGGTCGCCGACGCCCGCATCCTGATGTTCAACAACGGCCGGGGCAAGCGCCTCGAGGTCACCCTGACCGACGGCAGCGGCCGCCTCCAGCTGGTCTTCTTCGGCCACGGCGTCCACAAGCCGCACAAGGAGCTGCTCCCGGGCCGCCAGGCGATGTTCGCGGGGAAGGTCTCCGTCTTCAACCGCAAGATGCAGCTCGCCCACCCCACGTACCAACTGCTCGACGCCTCCGACGCCGACGAGGCGACCGAGGCCGTGGACGCCTTCGCCGGACGGCTGCTGCCGATCTACCCCGCCTGCAAGCAGCTGGACTCCTGGCGGATCGCCAAGGCGGTGGACGCCGTCCTGCCCAGCGCCCAGGACGCGGTGGACCCGCTGCCCGCCGCCCTGCGCGAGGGGCGCGGCTTCACCCCGCTGCCCGAGGCCCTGCTCAAGGTGCACCGGCCGCAGACGAAGGCGGACGTCGAGGACGCCAGGGCCCGGCTCAAGTGGGACGAGGCGTTCGTCCTCCAGGTCGCCCTGGCCCGCCGGCGGTACGCGGACACCCAGCTGCCCGCCGTCGCCCGCCGCCCGGTCGCCGACGGCCTGCTGGACGCGTTCGACGCCAAGCTCCCGTTCACCCTCACCGAGGGCCAGGAGAAGGTCAGCAAGGAGATCTTCGACGACCTGGCCACCGAGCACCCGATGCACCGCCTCCTCCAGGGCGAGGTGGGCTCCGGGAAGACGATGGTGGCCCTGCGCGCCATGCTCGCCGTGGTGGACGCGGGCGGCCAGGCCGCGATGCTCGCCCCCACCGAGGTCCTGGCCCAGCAGCACCACCGGTCCATCACCGAGATGATGGGCGAGCTGGCCGAGGGCGGCATGCTGGGCGGCTCGGACCGGGGCACCAAGGTCGTCCTGCTCACCGGCTCCATGGGCATGGCCGCCCGCCGTCAGGCCCTGCTCGACCTGGTCACCGGCGAGGCCGGGATCGTCATCGGCACCCACGCCCTCATCGAGGACAAGGTGCACTTCCACGACCTGGGCCTGGTCGTCGTGGACGAGCAGCACCGCTTCGGCGTCGAGCAGCGGGACGCGTTGCGTTCCAAGGGGAAGCAGCCGCCCCACCTCCTCGTCATGACCGCCACCCCCATTCCCCGTACGGTCGCGATGACGGTCTTCGGCGACCTGGAGACCTCCGTCCTGGACCAGCTCCCGGCCGGCCGCTCCCCGATCGCCAGCCATGTCGTCCCCGCCAAGGACAAGCCGCACTTCCTCGCCCGCGCCTGGGAGCGCGTCCGCGAGGAGGTGGAGAACGGCCACCAGGCGTACGTGGTCTGCCCCCGTATCGGCGACGACGCGGAGGAGGCCGAGGGCAAGGGCGGGAAGAAGGCGAAGGCCAAGAAGGCGGCGCCCGAGGAGGACGGGGACAAGCGCCCGCCGCTCGCGGTGCTGGAGATCGCCGAGGGGCTCCGCAAGGGCGCACTGGCCGGACTGAGCGTCGAGGTGCTGCACGGGAGGATGCACCCCGACGAGAAGGACGACGTCATGCGCCGGTTCGCCGCCGGGGACGTGGACGTCCTGGTCGCCACCACCGTCATCGAGGTCGGGGTCAACGTCCCCAACGCCACCGCCATGGTGATCATGGACGCCGACCGGTTCGGCGTCTCCCAGCTCCACCAGCTCCGCGGCCGCGTCGGCCGGGGCTCGGCCCCCGGGCTCTGCCTGCTGGTCAGCGAGGCCCACGAGGCGAGCCCCGCCCGTGCCCGCCTCTCCGCCGTCGCCGCCACCCTCGACGGCTTCGAGCTCTCCCGCATCGACCTGGAGCAGCGCCGTGAGGGCGACGTGCTGGGCCAGGCCCAGTCCGGGGTGCGCTCCTCGCTGCGGATGCTCACCGTCATCGACGACGAGGAGGTCATCGCCGCCGCCCGCGAGGAGGCCGTCGCGATCGTCGCCGCCGACCCGGAGCTGGAGCACCTGCCGGAGCTGCGCACGGTGCTGTCCGCCCTGCTCGACAAGGACCGCGAGGAGTATCTCGACAAGGGGTGAGGGGCAGGGGGAGTGTTTCGACAGGGGGTGAGGGCGCAGGGGGGCACCACGGCAAGGAGCGAGGGCGCAGGGAGGAGCATCCAGGCAAGCAGCGAGGGCGCAGGGGGTCCCGCCGATCGGGCCGGTGCGGGCCGCACGCCATATCGTGGACGCACGGCACGCACCCGCCGCGTGCCCCCGTAGACGCCCCCGACCCCGAGGACCCGACACCCATGACCCGCGTGATCGCCGGATCGGCCGGCGGACGCCGCCTGGCCGTACCGCCCGGCACCGGCACCCGCCCCACCTCCGACCGTGCGCGGGAGGGCCTCTTCTCCACCTGGGAGGCGCTGCTCGGCACCCTCGAAGGCGTCCGCGTCGCCGACCTGTACGCAGGATCGGGCGCCGTCGGCCTCGAAGCGCTCTCCCGGGGCGCGGTCCACGCCCTGCTCGTCGAGGCCGACCAGAAGGCGGTGCGCACCGTCCGGGACAACGTCCGCACCCTCGGCCTGCCCGGCGCCGAGGTGCGTACCGGCAAAGCCGAGCAGACCGTGACAGGACCGGCGCCCTCCCACCCGTACGACATCGTCTTCCTGGACCCGCCGTACGCCGTCACCGACGACGATCTTCGCGAGATCCTGCTCACACTCCGTGCTCAGGGGTGGCTCACAGCCGATGCGCTCGTCACCGTGGAACGCAGCACCCGGGGCGGAGAATTCGGCTGGCCCGCCGGATTCGAGCCACTGCGGGCCCGTCGCTACGGCGAGGGAACGCTTTGGTACGGTCGCGCCGCCGCTACGTGCGAAGACGCACGATGACCGGACCGGAGAGCGAGGGAATCACAGTGCGCCGCGCCGTCTGTCCGGGGTCTTTCGACCCCATCACCAACGGACATCTCGACATCATCCAACGAGCCTCGAAGCTGTACGACGTGGTGCACGTCGCGGTGATGATCAACCAGTCCAAGAAAGGACTGTTCACCGTGGACGAGCGGATCGAGCTGATCCGCGAGGTCACCGCCGACTTCGGCAACGTCGAGGTGGAGTCCTTCCACGGCCTGCTGGTCGACTTCTGCAAGCAGCGGGAGATCCCGGCGATCGTGAAGGGCCTGCGGGCCGTCAGCGACTTCGACTACGAGCTCCAGATGGCCCAGATGAACAACGGTCTCTCGGGCGTCGAAACGCTCTTCGTGCCGACCAATCCGACGTACAGCTTCCTGTCGTCCTCGCTGGTCAAGGAGGTCGCGACCTGGGGTGGCGACGTCTCCCACCTGCTGCCGCCGGCGGTCCACGAGGCGCTCACCGGGCGGCTGGAGGAGCGCTGAATCCCTGACGGGGCGTCACCAGGTGTCGGGCGGCCGTCGACTGGCCTTACAGTCGTCCCGTCCGTCTCCAACAGAGCAGCAGAGAGTGGCGAGCACACGGTGGACGTGCAGAAGAAGCTCGACGAGATCGTCGAAGCGGTCGGGAACGCCCGCGCCATGCCCATGTCGGCCTCGTGCGTGGTCAACCGCGCCGAGCTGCTCGCCATGCTCGAAGAGGTGCGCGAGGCCCTGCCCGGCTCGCTCGCCCACGCCCAGGAGCTGATCGGCGGCCAGGAGCAGTTCGCCGAGCAGGCCCGGCAGGAGGCCGAGCGGATCATCCAGTCCGCCCACGCCCAGCGCTCCTCGCTGATCGCCGAGACGGAGATCGCCCGCCAGTCGCAGAGCGAGGCCGACCGGATCCTCTCCGAGGCCCGCCGCGAGGCGGACGAGGTGCGGGCCGAGGCCGACGACTACGTCGACAGCAAGCTCGCCAACTTCGAGGTCGTCCTCACCAAGACCATCGGCTCCGTGGACCGTGGCCGCGAGAAGCTGCTCGGCCGTGGCCAGGGCCTGGACGAGCAGGGCTACCAGGACCCGGACTTCGCCGAGGCCCCCGAGCGCAGCGCCGACCCCGAGACGCTCAAGCAGCGGGCCGACGCGTACGTGGACGCCAAGTTCGGCGCCTTCGAGGCGGTGCTCGCCAAGACCCTGGAGGCGGTCGGCCGCGGCCGGCAGAAGCTGCACGGCCGGGTCGCCTCCGACGACCTCGGGGCCCACATGGCCGCCCAGGACGCGGCGGGCGCCCAGGGCCACACCAGCGACGCCGACTACCTGGCCGGCCTCGCCGACCTCGCGACCCCCGAGCCGCAGCAGGCGCCTCAGCAGCCGCTCTACCAGGAGCAGCAGCCGGAGTACCCGCCCCGGCCGCCGCAGGCCGAGCCGGGCTACGCGCAGGCGGAGTACGGACAGGCCGAGTACGCGCAGGCGTCGTACGGCTACCAGGAGCAGCAGTCCCAGCAGCCCACGCAGACCGGCCAGGACCCCTACGGCTACCAGCAGGTCCCGGACCCGTACGCGGCCTACCAGCAGCCCGCCTACGACCCCGGCCCGTACCCGTCCCAGCCGCCGCAGGCCCAGCCGGACTACGGATGGCAGCAGCCCCAGGTGCCCGCCCAGCAGGGCCAGGGCGCGCTGGACGAGACCAGCCTCTTCGACACCAGCATGATCGACCTGGAACAGCTGCGCCGCTACGAAGAGGGCCGCTGACCGCCCAGGGCCGCCGACCTCGGGCCGGACCGGTCCGATTGGGTGCTGAGCGGTCCGTCCAGTATCCTGAATCCTCGGTCGCACATAGGTCCGCGATCTCGGCTGCCCGTTTCGTCTACGAATCGGGACGATTTGACTCCGGACCGTAGACGGCCCTCCCTTTTGGCGCACGACCCCCCATGATTCGAAAGCAGGAAACGCCCTGAACGGCCACCTCGACCACCGCAACCCTCTCGTGTTCGATACGCGCGAGCTGGGTCGGCGTCCAGGTGCCCTGAAGCGGCTGACCCGCACGGTGGACGCACCCGGTTCACCGGTTCTCGGTATCGACGGCGTCATCGGCGTGCCGGAAGGCGCGCCCCTGGAGCTGGACCTCCGACTCGAATCGGTCATGGAAGGGGTGCTTGTCACAGGCACCGCCCGTGCAACCGCCCAGGGGGAGTGCGTAAGGTGTCTGGAGCCGCTGACCATTGAGGTCGACGCGGATTTCCAGGAGATGTTCTCGTACCCTGACGCCGATGACCGGGGCCGCAGCAGTGCGGCGGACCCGGCCGACGACGCCGAGGACGACGAGGACAGGTTCTTCCTCGAGGACGGCTTGTTCGACCTCGAGTCAGTGCTGCGTGACGCGGTAGTGCTCGCACTGCCCATGCAGCCGGTGTGCAAGGAGACCTGCGCCGGTCTGTGTTCCGAATGCGGAATCAGGCTGGACGAGAACCCGGGCCACCACCACGACGCCGTCGACATCCGTTGGGCGGCACTGCAAGGACTCGCCGAGACCGTTCAGGACGGCGAGAAGGACAACATGGGCGGCGCCGAACCGGGCGTCGACGAGAAGCAGGAGAAGTAGCCGTGGCTGTTCCGAAGCGGAAGATGTCGCGCAGCAACACGCGCCACCGCCGGTCGCAGTGGAAGGCTGCGGTCCCCACCCTGGTTTCGTGCGAGCGTTGCCAGGAGCCGAAGCTCCAGCACATTGCGTGCCCGAGCTGCGGCACCTACAACAAGCGCCAGGTCCTCGAGGTCTGAGCGGCTGGTGAGAGGCCCGATGTCTGAGTTGTCCAGCGCCAAGAAGCAGGCAGACAACGTCAACACAGCCTCGTCCCACACGCTTCTGGAAGGGCGGCTCGGGTATCACCTCGAGTCCGCCCTTCTGGTGCGTGCGCTGACCCACCGTTCGTACGCGTACGAGAACGGCGGCCTGCCCACCAACGAGCGGCTCGAATTCCTCGGGGATTCGGTGCTCGGCCTGGTGGTCACGGACACGCTGTACCGCACCCACCCCGACCTGCCCGAAGGCCAGCTGGCCAAGTTGCGGGCCGCGGTGGTCAACTCGCGTGCGCTTGCGGAAGTGGGCCGCGGCCTCGAACTCGGCTCCTTCATCCGGCTCGGCCGCGGTGAAGAGGGCACGGGTGGCCGGGACAAGGCTTCCATCCTCGCCGACACACTGGAAGCAGTGATCGGCGCGGTCTATCTCGACCAGGGCCTCAGCGCGGCCTCGGAGCTGGTCCACCGGCTCTTCGACCCGCTGATCGACAGGTCCTCGAACCTCGGCGCCGGCCTGGACTGGAAGACCAGTCTCCAGGAGCTCACCGCGAGCGAGAGCCTCGGAGTCCCCGAGTACCTCGTCACGGAGACCGGCCCGGACCACGAGAAGACCTTCACTGCTGCTGCTCGCGTCGGTGGTGTCTCGTACGGCACCGGCACCGGCCGTAGCAAGAAGGAAGCGGAGCAGCAGGCGGCGGAGTCCGCCTGGCGCGAGATCAGCGCCGCCGCTGAGGCACGGCAGGCCGCGGAGAAGTCCGCGGCCGACGGAGGGGCCGCCGACACCCCTGTCGAACCGTCGCCGAAGACGGACGCGGCTCCGGCCTGAAGCACAACTGTGAACCCCTCGGTGCCTCGCGCACCGGGGGGTTTTCCCTGCCCCAGGGGTGCCCGTGCCGGGCCTCCCGTACGTTCCGGGGAGCCGGTTCCGCGCCCCCGTACCACCGTCGTCGTGTCTGGAGTGGTCCACCGTGCCCGAGCTGCCCGAGGTCGAAGTCGTACGCCGGGGCCTGGAGCGCTGGGTCAGCGGCCGTACCGTCACCGACGTCGAGGTCCTGCACCCGCGCTCGGTCCGCCGGCATCTCGCGGGCGGCCCCGACTTCGCGGCCCGGCTGCGCGGGGTCCGCTTCGGTACGGCGATGCGGCGCGGCAAGTACCTCTGGGTGCCGATCGACGAGGCCGCCTCCTCGCTGCTGGGCCACCTCGGCATGAGCGGACAGCTGCTGGTGCAGCCCACGGACGCGCCCGACGAGAAGCACCTGCGGATCCGGATGCGGTTCGACGACGCGCCACAAAGGCCAGTTGCATCAACGCACATCCTCTGCCCGCAGCAACGCGCTCAACTGGCTCGCCACACGCTCGGGGTTCAGGCGAGTGAAGCACAG
>NZ_JBEYKR010000089.1:0-29253 GCF_040703535.1 Streptomyces sp. NPDC007346 | reverse complement strand
GTTGCAGCACCTGCACGAGATACCCGCGCAGCAGTTCTGGACCTTGCGCGCGCTGGAGGCGTGCGAGGGGAATGCGCGCCGCCCAGCGGCGACGACCGGGCGGGTCCCCCTCCCTCCGGCCGCCGGAGGCCGGAGGGAGGGGGAGTGCGACGGGCGCGGCGCCACGGTTCAGGACGCCGCCTTCGCGGCCCGGAACCCCGCCTCCAGGTCGGCCTTGAGGTCGTCCACGTTCTCCAGGCCGACCGAGAGCCGCACCAGGCCCGGCGTGGCGCCGGTGGCGACGAGCTGCTCCTCGGTCAGCTGGCTGTGGGTGGTGGAGGCCGGGTGGATGATCAGACTCCGCACGTCACCGATGTTGGCGAGGTGGCTGAACAGCCCCACCGCGTCCACGAACTGCTTGCCCGCCTCGGCCCCGCCCTTCAGTTCGAAGGCCAGCACCGCCCCGGCGCCCCGGGGCAGATAGCGCTGCCCCGCCTCGTACCAGCGGTTCGACGGGAGACCCGCGTAGTGCACGGTCTCCACCTCGTCCCGCCGCTCCAGCCAGCGGGCCAGCTCCAGCGCGTTGGAGGTGTGCCGCTCCAGCCGCAGGCTCAGCGTCTCGACGCCCTGGAGCAGCAGGAACGCCGAGTGCGGCGAGAGGGCGGGGCCCAGGTCGCGCAGCAGCTGGACACGGAGCTTGACGGCGAAGGCGCTCGGGCCCAGGTCCGGCCAGTAGCGCAGCCCGTGGTAGCTCGGGTCGGGCTCGTGGAAGTCGGGGAAGCGCTCGGCGTGCGCGCCGAAGTCGAAGGTGCCGCCGTCCACGACGACCCCGCCGATGGTGGTGCCGTGTCCGCCGAGGAACTTGGTCGCGGAGTGGACCACGATGTCGGCGCCGTGCTCGATGGGCCGCAGCAGGAAGGGCGTCGGCACGGTGTTGTCCACGATCAGCGGGATCCCGGCGGCGTGCGCGGTGTCGGCGACCGCCCGGATGTCCAGCACGTCGCCGCGCGGGTTGCCGAGGGTCTCGGCGAAGAACGCCTTCGTGTTGGGGCGGACCGCGGCCCGCCAGGCCTCCAGGTCGTCGGGGTCCTCGACGAACGTCACCTCGATGCCGAACCGGGGCAGCGTGTGGCGGAAGAGGTTGTAGGTGCCGTAGAGCGAGGGCGAGGAGACGATGTGGTCGCCCGCCCCGGCCAGCGTCAGGAGAGCCAGGGTCTCGGCCGCCTGCCCGGAGGCGAGCGCCACGGCCGCGACACCGCCCTCCAGCGCGGCGAGGCGCTGCTCCAGGACGTCCTGCGTGGGGTTGTGGATGCGGGTGTAGATGTTGCCGGGCTCGGCGAGGGAGAACACGTCGGCGGCGTGCTGGGTGTCGCGGAAGACGAACGACGTCGTCTGGTAGATCGGCACCGCGCGGGCCCCGGTCGTCGGGTCCGGGACGGCTCCGGAGTGGATCTGCTTGGTCTCGAACGACCAGGCCGCCCCGGGTTCCTGCCGGTTCGCGTCCTCGGGGGTGTGGCCTGCGGTGACGGAGTCGAGGGGCTGGCTCATGTGTTTCCTCGCACGTGGTTCGGTCGCCGTTCGGCCTACGTCCGCCGGTCGGCGGAAGCCCGGAGTGGCGACGGGCTGACTACGGACCGTAGGACGCGGCGGACCGGCCCGGAAGCGTGTCGCCCGCTTGGCCACGAACCTGCAATACGGCGGCAACGCAAGGGCCGGTCCGGGGCCTCGGGACCGGCGGCGTCGCTCATCGGTGCGGGGCGTGCGGGGCGTGCGGTGCGTGCGGGGCGTGCGAGGTTTCGGGCGGCGGACGCGGCGCGCCCCCGCGTGGTCGGGGCCCGCCGGGAGTGCGGCGCGGCGACGGGTGTCCTCGTCCGCACCGGCGCACCGGGCTTCGAGCGGATCGTCCCGGCCGCCTCGTACTGCCGCGTGGGCGGCGACCGGCATGGTGTGCTGAGCGGAATCTCGCTGTCAGAGGAGCTCGCTGTCAGAGGAGAGGGAGCTCCGCCGGGGTGGCATCACGGCATCGTGGGGAAAGGGAGAGCCTGACCGATGCATCGGTCAGGGTGCGGCACTCACTCCTGTGTGAGCATCCCGCTGCGCAGCTTGCCCAGCATCCGGCTCAGCAGCCGGGAGACGTGCATCTGGGAGATCCCGAGCTCGGCGCCGATCTGGGCCTGCGTCAGCTCCTGGCCGAACCGCATGTCGATGATCCGGCGTTCCCGCTCGTCCAGTTCGCCCAGCAGCGGTGCGAGGGTGTGCAGGTTCTCCACGGTCTCCATGGCGGGGTCCGGCTCGCCCAGGACGTCGGCGAAGGTCCGCCCGCCGGTGTTCTGGGGACCGGCCTCGGTGGAGTCGGTCGGCATGTCCAGGGAGCCCGCGGTGTAGCCGTTGGAGGCGACTATCCCCTCCGTTATCTCCGCCTGGTCCATCCCCAGGTGCTCGGCCAGTTCCTGCACCGTGGGGTCCCGGTCGAGATCGCCCGCGAGGGACTCCTTCGCCTTGGCGAGGTCGACCCGCAGCTCCTGGAGGCGGCGCGGCACGTGGACGGCCCAGCTGGTGTCCCGGAAGAACCGCTTGATCTCGCCCACGATGTACGGGACGGCGAAGGAGGTGAACTCGACCTCGCGGGAGAGGTCGAAGCGGTCGATCGCCTTGATCAGCCCGACCGTGCCGACCTGGACGATGTCCTCCATGTCACCGCTGCCCCGGTTGCGGAAGCGGTTGGCGGCGAACCGGACGAGCGACAGGTTCATCTCTATGAGGGTGTTGCGCGCGTACTGGTACTCGTGCGTGCCCTCCTCCAGGACCTGGAGGCGGTCGAAGAACAGCCGCGAGAGCCGACGCGCGTCCATCGGGGCGACCTTGCCGGCTTCCTCGATCCACGGGAGATCCTCCGTGGTGCCCGTCTGCCGCTCCGTGCCGGTCTGCCGCTCCGTGCCGGTGGTCCGCGCAGTGTGCGCCGTCATCTGTTCACGCTCCCCTGGTCGTAGGCCATGAGGTTTACTCGCCTGCCCGGCGGTCCGGCCCTCATGCGCGCTGAAGGGATCCGATCTGGCCAGCGGTCGCGGGTTGGCCGGAAACAGTCGAAGGCGGGTGAAGGCAGCCGGAAACGCCCGCAAACGGGCGGAGTTCGCCGCTGAAACCCCGTCATGGGGCGGGGCCGAGCCACAGGGGGCGCACAGAACCGCCCCACCGGTACGGGGGAGCCCGGTGGGGCGGTCGCCACCAGACTGCCACAGCCGACGGGAAGTTGGGACCCGACCGGCACGTATTGGCCGACGGATGAGTCGAATTCGCCGCTCCGGTGAGCGGGCGCACACCGGCCCCCCACGTGCTCCGGAATCTCTCCGTCCGGGGGCGCTGAGCCTGCCGGACACCCCCGTTGATTGCGGCATCGTGAACAGTTCCCCGGCGTGGAATACGCCCTGCGCGCATCGGCTTTTCGCGGGTGGCGGGCGCGCGGCGCCAGGGCACCGGGGTGCCCGCCGGAGGGAACCGCGCGATGGACCGGAACGAGGAGAACATGCGCAAGCCGTACGCCTACGAAGAGTGCCCCGCAGGGGTGGCACGGGGTGCAGCCGAACGGCCCGATCCGATCGCCGAGGTGGGCCCGTGAGCACCCTCGAACCCGCGACCCGGCAGCCGACCGCCGCCCCCGCGCCCCGGCAACCGGCCACCGCCCCCGTGGCAGGTCAGGCCACCGCCGCCCACGCCCCCGCGCCACGGCACCTCACCGCCGTCCCGGCGGCGGGCCCCGGGACACCCCACCCGCTGGACCGCCCCGTCCTCTCCTCGCTCACGGGCCCGCACGCCCACTTCGCCGAGCGCCGCGGCCGGATCCTGCGCTACCCCGTCGACGTCACCCCCTGGACCGCCCACCCCGACGCGCCGGACGCGCGGGACTGGGCCGATCTCGCGGCGTTCGCCGGACCGGGCGGGGCCATCAGCCTGAACACGTTGCGGGAGGAGCCGCCGAAGGGCTGGGAGATCGTCCAGCGGATCGCCGGCGTCCAGCTCGTCGACGAGTCGGTGGTCCCCGAGCCCGCCCCCGAAGCCGTACGGCTCGGCCCGGCGGACGTGCCGGAGATGCTGGCCCTCGTGGAGCGCACCCGCCCAGGGCCCTTCCTCCCGCGTACCGTGGAGCTCGGCACCTATCTGGGCATCCGCCGGGGCGGGGCGCTGGTGGCGATGGCGGGGGAGCGGCTGCACCCGCCGGGCTGGACCGAGATCAGCGGGGTCTGCACCGACGAGTCCGTACGGGGTCAGGGGCTGGCGAGCCGCCTGGTCCGGGCGGTCGCGTACGGGATCCGTGAGCGCGGGGAGACCCCGTTCCTGCACACCTCCGCCGCCAACACGGTGGCGATCCGGCTCTACGAATCGCTCGGCTTCCGGCTCCGCGCCCACCCCGATTTCCTCTCCGCCGTGGCCCCGGTGACGCTCCCGCCCGCCGACGGAACCGGGCGGTCCGCACGGCGGTGACCCGGTCCCGGAAGCGGGGCTTTTGGCCTCCGCCGGGGCCTCGGGCACCCGCACCGGGGGCCGGAGGTCCCGGGACGAACGCCCCGCCCGGGACCTTCGGCACCGCCCCCGGGCCCTACGCCCCCGTGCGCCGCGGCCCGGACAGAGGTCAACTGGAAGGGGCCGGCCGAAGAGCGGCGACACCGAGCACGGAGAGGGAGGACAAGCCGTGGCCCTGGGGAAACGGCGCACGGCACGGGACCGGACGGCGGGCCTGCCCGGTACGGACGCGGGCGCCGCGGCGGCCACGGGCCGGATCGGGAGCTGGGCGCTGGCCGGCGTGCTGGCGCTGCTGAGCGCGCTGGTCGTGCTCCTCGACGTGGTCACGGGCGAGGACCTCCGCGTCATCCCCCTCCTGGTGGTCGCCCCGGCCCTGGCCTCCGTCTTCTGCAGCCTCCGCCAGACCGTATGGGTGGCGGTCTGGATCACGGTGGTCGTCGTCGGATCCGGGCTCAGCGGGGGCGGCACCACCTGGGACATCGTGTTCGGCGCCGGCTTCACCGTGCTCGCCTGCGGCCTCGGCGTCGCCGCCTGCGCGGCCCGGATACGGCACGCCACCGAGATGGACCGGCTCCGCTCCGCCGCCGTCGCCCTGCAACGCCAGATCCTGCGCCCCCTGCCCGTCGTCACCGACCAGGTCTTCGCGTACGGCCTCTACGAGCCGATGGAGGAGGACCGCTTCGTCGGCGGCGACATCTACGAGGTCGTCGAGTCGCCGTACGGGACCCGTGTGATCATCGGGGACGTCCAGGGCAAGGGGCTCGCGGCCATAGGGGCCGGGTTCGCCGCCATCGCCGCGTTCCGTGAGGCGGCGGTCCGTGAGCCGACGCTCTCCGGGGTGGTGCAGGCACTGGAGGACGCCGTCGTCCGGCACAACGTCTTCTCCGCCCAGACCGGCGAGGCCGAACGCTTCGTGACCGCGCTGGTCCTCGGGTTCGACGAGGAGGACCGGGTGCAGGCGGTGAACTGCGGCCATCTGCCGCCGCGACTGCTGCACGAGGGCCGGGCCTCGGCCGTACCCCTGGAGCGGACCTATGTGCCTCTCGGCCTCGCCGGGCTCAGCCGGGAGACCCGTACGGCGGAGTCGTTCGCCTTCCCGCCCGGCGCCACCCTCCTCGTCGTCACCGACGGGGTGACCGAGGCCCGCGACTCGGCCCGCGCCTTCTACCCGTTCGACCAGCGGCTGCGCGGCTGGGCCGGGCACGGCCCGAGCGAACTGCTGGACGCCCTCCACGTCGACCTGGAGAAGTTCACCGGAGGCGTCCGGCGCGACGACGTCGCCGCGCTCGCCCTGCGTCGGGCCCCCGGCGACGGCAGACCGTGGTCGATGACGGCCGCCGCCGAGCACCTCCGTCCGGTCGCGGGGGCCGTGCGCGACTGAGCCGTCCCGTACGAACCCGTCCGGATGTGCCGGCCGTCGCCCATAAGGCGCTCTACGCGGCCTTGCACCGCGTCCGGGTGGACGCCCCGGCGGGCTCGGTGACGGCGCCCGGGTGGCGGGCGGGGGAGCGCGGGGCGACAAAGGACATGCGGGACACGGGGGCGACGGAGAGAAACAAGGGAAGCAAGGAAGAAGCGAGGAGACCCCATGAAAGCCGTTCAGTACCGGGCCGTCGGCGCCGCCCCCGAGGTCGTCACCGTGCCGGACCCCGAGCCCGGCCCCGGCCAGGTCCTGCTGAAGGTCACCGCCGCCGGTGTCTGCCACTCGGACATCGCGGTGATGAGCTGGTCCGCCGACCAGATCCCCTTCCCGCTGCCCCTCACCCTGGGCCACGAGGGCGTCGGCACGGTCGCCGCCCTCGGTGACGGCGTGGACGGCCTCTCCGTCGGCGACTCCGTCGCGGTGTACGGGCCCTGGGGCTGCGGCACCTGCGTGAACTGCGCCGAGGGTAAGGAGAACTACTGCCTGCGCGCCGCGGAGCTCGGCATCATGCCGCCCGGACTCGGCGCCCCCGGCGCCATGGCCGAGTACATGATCGTCGACGACCCCCGCCACCTGGTGCCGATCGGCGGTCTGGACCCGGTGAAGACGGTGTCGCTCACCGACGCCGGGCTCACCCCGTACCACGCGATCAAGCGCTCGCTGGCCAAGCTCGTACCCGGTTCCACGGCCGTCGTCATCGGCACCGGAGGCCTCGGCCACGTCGCGATCCAGCTCCTGCGCGCCATGACGGCCACGCGGGTCATCGCGCTCGACGTGAGCGAGGAGAAGCTCGACCTGGCCAGGGCCGTCGGCGCACACGAGGCCGTCCTCTCCGACGAGAAGGCGGCGGCCCGCGTCAGGGAGCTGACCGGCGGGCTCGGCGCGCACGTCGTGCTGGACTTCGTCGGCGCCCCGCCCACCGTCGAGACCGCCGGCGCCGCCGCCCGGGTCGACGGCGACGTCACGATCGTCGGTATCGGCGGCGGCACGCTGCCCGTCGGCTTCGGGACGCTTCCGTACGGCACCAACGTCAGCGCCCCCTACTGGGGCTCGCGCAAGGAGCTCGCCGAGGTCCTCGACCTGGCGCACGCGGGGGCCGTCGACGTCCACGTGGAGACGTACTCGATCGACGAGGCCCCCCTCGCCTACGAGCGGCTGCACGACGGCCGGGTCAAGGGCCGCGCGGTCATCCTGCCGAACGGCTGAGCCCGCACCCCCGTGCGCCGGGGGCGGGGCCGGGGAGAAAACCCCTGGGCACCGCCCCCGGCGCACCGTTACACTCGATGCCATGCGTTCGTACTACTTCTTCCGCTGATTCCCGGCCCGGACAGCCGCCGCACGACGTCCGACAGCTGACGTCATCGGCCCAGGCACCCCGTCGGCCGCCGAGCACCGCCCGTGACCTCACCGGGCGGGACCCGGTCGTCTCCGCCTCCGGCGTGCCGCTGTCACCTCGCCGTCCGGTATCCACGCCCCGCCCCCGCGCGTCCTCGCACGCGCCGCCGCGGGCCGTCACCCAGGGAAAAAGGCATCCATGCGCGACCGCGCCCAACTGACCATGAAGGACGTCTCCAAGGCGTACGGGGACCGCTCCGTACTCGACCAGGTGACGCTCACCGTCCGCCCCGGCGAGAAAGTCGCCGTCATCGGCGAGAACGGCTCGGGCAAGTCCACCCTGCTCCGGCTGCTGGCCGGAGCCGAACGCCCCGACAGCGGCGAGATCACCGTCCGCTTCCCCGGCTCCACCGGCCACCTCGCCCAGACCCTCGCCCTCGACCCGTCCGACACCGTGCAGGACGCCGTCGACGCCGCCCTCGCCGAGCTCCGCGCACTGGAGCGCTCCATCCGCGAGGCGGAGGAGGCGCTCTCGGCGGGCGAGCCCACCGACGCGCAGCTCGCCGCCTACGGAGACCTCCTCACCGCCTACGAGGAGCGCGACGGTTACCGCTCGGACGCCCGCACCGAAGCGGCCCTCCACGGCCTGGGCCTCGCCCACATCACCCGCGACCGGCCGCTCTCCACCCTCTCCGGCGGCGAACAGTCCCGGCTGGCCCTGGCCTGCGTCCTGGCGGCAGCCCCGGAGCTGCTGCTCCTGGACGAGCCCACCAACCACCTCGACGTACGGGCGGTGAACTGGCTGGAGGAGCACCTGCGCGCCCACCGGGGCACCGTCGTCGCCATCACCCACGACCGGGCGTTCCTGGAGCGGGTCACCTCGGTGATCCTGGAGGTCGACCGCGACCTGCGCACGGTCATCCGGTACGGGGACGGCTGGGACGGCTACCGCGCCGCGAAGGCGTCGGCCCGCCGCCGCTGGGCCCAGGAGCACCAGGAGTACCTGAGCGACCTGGCCCGGACCGAGGAGCTGGTGGAGGCCGCCGGACAGCGCCTCGCGGCGACGGGCAAGGACCCGAAGCAGGGGTTCGGCAAGCACCGCCGCTCCCACGAGGCCAAACTCTCCGGCCAGGTCAGGGCGGCGCGCACCCGCCTGGAGGCGCTGCGCCGCACCCCCGTACCCGCCCCGCCCAAGCCGCTCGCCTTCACCGGCCGCCCGGCCCTCGCCGCCGCCGACTCCGGCACCGGCCCCCTCGTGGAGCTGGACGGCGTCTCGGTGGGGGAGCGGCTCCACCTCCCCGCCCTGCGCGTGGAGCCCGGAGCCCGCCTCCTGGTCACCGGGGACAACGGGGCCGGCAAGACCACCCTCCTACGGGTCCTCGCCGGGGACCTGGCCCCCGACACCGGGACGGTCCGCCGTCGCGGCCGGATCGGCTACCTCCCGCAGGAACTGCCCGCGCGGCCGACCGGGCGCACCCTGCTCGCCACCTTCGCCGCGGGCCGTCCCGGCTTCCCCGACGAGTACGCGGACGAGCTGCTGGAGCTGGGCCTGTTCCGCCCCGAGGACCTCGGCGTGCCCGTCGCGGCGCTCTCCATCGGCCAGCAGCGCAGGCTCGCCCTGGCCAGGCTGGTGGTGCGGCCGGCCGACCTGCTGGTGCTCGACGAGCCGACGAACCACATCGCGCTGAGCCTGGTGGAGGAGGTGGAGGCGGCGCTCGCGCAGTACCCGGGAGCCGTGGTCGTCGTCTCGCACGACCGCAGCTTCCGCGCCCGCTTCACCGGGGACGTCCTGGAGCTGCGGGCCGGCCGCCCCGTCCCGTCCCCGGAACCGGCCTACGCCTCCGGGGAAGCGGTGGCGTCCCCGAGCACCTGAGCGCGCAGCCGCTCCACGAAGACGCGCTGGCCCGCGATCAGCCGCTCGGCGGCCTGCTCCGGCGTGCACCAGGCGAACCGGTCCATCTCCGGGAACTCCTGCTGCGCGCCGGAGCCGCGCGGCCACTCCATCGTGAACGTCCCCGGCACCACGGACGCCACATCCAGCTCCGCCTCCACCGCCCACACGGTCACCCGCTTGCCGCTGCGCTGGCGCGCCTCCCCGAGCGGCAACCACTCCCCGTCGGGCACGGGCAGCCCCAGCTCCTCCTCGAACTCCCGCCGCGCGGCCGCCGCCGGATCCTCACCGGGGCCGTACTCACCCTTCGGCACCGACCAGGCAGCCGCTTCCCGCCCCGCCCAGAACGGCCCGCCCATGTGCCCGATCAGCACCTCGACACCCCGCTCACCTCCCGTACCCGTGGTCCGGAAGAGAAGAAGACCCGCGCTGCGCCTGCCTGCCGACATGTCGCCAAGTCTGCAAGCGCCGCAGGCGGTACGCCAACCGGCGGGCCGCGCACACGGAAGGGGACGGAGCCGCCCGGGCCCCGCCCCCTTCCGCGCGTGGCGCGGCTCCCTACACCTTGCGGTAGCCGTACGCCTCCGAGGCCGCCGCCTCCACCGCGCCGATGTCCCCGCCGGACGACGCGGTCACCACGGCGGCGACCGCGCCCTCCACGAACGGCGCGTCGACCAGCCGCGTGTCCGGGGGCAGCTCATCGCCCTCGGCGAGCATCGCCTTCACCGTCAGGACCGCGCTCCCCAGGTCGACGAGGACCGCGACGCCGACGCCCCGGTCCACCGACGCGGCGGCCCGGCCGATCAGCTCGGCGCTGGTGCCCAGCCCGCCGTTCGGCAGCCCTCCCGCCGCCGCGACGGGGGCCGTCACACCCCCGGCGGCCAGGTTCCGGGCCAGTTCGGCGACCGATTCCGCGACCGCCCCGCTGTGCGAGACCAGCACGATGCCCACCTGCGGCTCGTCGCTCATGCCTGGGCACCCCCGTCCCCCGCGGCCTCGGCCAACGCCTTGACCAACAGGGCCGCCGAGGTCGCGCCCGGGTCCTGGTGTCCGATGCTGCGCTCGCCGAGATAGCTGGCCCGCCCCTTGCGCGCCTGCAACGGCACCGTGGCCCCGGCACCCGCGCGGGCCGCGTCCGCGGCTCCCCGGAACGACAGGGCCAGAGCCTCCGCCGCCGGCAGCAGCGCGTCCAGCATCGTCTTCTCCCCGGCCTGCGCCCCGCCGAGCTGCCCGACCGCGGCGACCCCCGCGGCGAACGCCTGGGCGAGCTGTTCCTGCGTCACCTCGGCGTCCTCGCCGAGCGCCTTGCCCGTACGGCGCAGCAGCGTGCCGTACAGCGGTCCGGACGCCCCGCCGACGGTGGAGATCAGCTGCCGCCCCGCCAGGGCCAGCACCGCACCCGGAGTCGCGGGCGCGTCCTTCTCCAGCACGGCCGCCACCGCCGCGAAGCCGCGCTGAAGGTTGCTGCCGTGATCGGCGTCCCCGATCGCCGAGTCCAGCTCGGTCAGTCGGCCCGCCTCACGGTCCACGGCGGCCGCGGTGGCCGCCATCCAGCGGCGGAAGAAGTCGGCGTCGAGCACATGATCTCCTGTTCCCCGGGCCTGTCCGGCGCGGTTCGTACGAGTACGGTCGGCACGGGGCTCAACGGCCCCAGCGGAGCGCGGGCGTCGCCACGGGCGCGTCCCACAGCCGTAGCAGCTCCTCGTCGACCTGGCACAGCGTCACCGAGCAGCCTGCCATGTCGAGAGAGGTCACGTAGTTACCCACGAGCGTACGAGCCACCGGCACACCCCGCTCGGAGAGCACCCGGTGGACCTCGGCGTTGAACCCGTACAGCTCCAGCAGCGGCGTCGCCCCCATCCCGTTCACCAGCGCCAGTACGGGACCGGTCGGCCGGAGATCCTCCAGCACCGCGTCCACCGCGAAGTCGGCGATCTCGCCCGAGGTCATCATCGGCCGCCGCTCCCGCCCCGGCTCGCCGTGGATGCCGATGCCCAACTCCAGCTCCCCGGAGGGCAGATCGAAGGTCGGGCTCCCCTTCGCCGGAGTGGTCACCGCGCCGAGGGCCACCCCGAAACTCCGAGAGGACCCGTTGACCTGCCGGGCCACCGAGACCACCCGCTCCAGGGGCGCGCCCCCGTCCGCCGCGGCCCCCGCGATCTTCTCGACGAAGAGCGTGGCCCCCGTACCGCGCCGCCCGGCCGTGAACGTGCTGTCGCTCACCGCCACGTCGTCGTCCACGACCACCCGGGCCACCTGTATGCCCTCGTCCTCGGCGAGCTCGGCGGCCATCTCGAAGTTCAGCACGTCACCGGTGTAGTTCTTGACGACGAAGAGGACCCCCGCCCCGCTGTCCACCGCGGCCGCCGCCCGCACCATCTGGTCCGGCACTGGTGAGGTGAACACCTCCCCGGCACAGGCGGCCGACAGCATCCCGGGCCCGACGAACCCGGCATGCAACGGCTCGTGCCCCGACCCGCCCCCGGAGACGAGCCCCACCTTCCCGGCCACCGGGGCGTCCCGCCGCACGACGACCCGGTTCTCCACGTCGACGGTCAGTTCCGGATGAGCGGCCGCCATCCCCCGCAGGGCATCGGCGACCACGGTCTCCGGAACGTTGATGAGCATCTTCACGTCTGTCTCCTAAGCATGCGGAAGGACGGCCGGCCCGCGTGGCATCTACGCCGGCCCGGACGGGCGTTGCAGTCCCTGGTCGACAGAGCCCTCACGAGTCGGCGGAGACCATGGTGTTGCTCGGTTCGGCCGCGATGACCAGGACTCCCGGCTCCGCTTCCAACGGTGTCGATGCGCGCCTGATCAGCGGTTCCCATTCCTCGGGCCAGGTGGTCGACGCGTTCCAGCGGACGCCGGTCAGGAAGGTGCCTTCGAGTCTGGCTTGCCGCAGGTCCTCTCCGACGAAGTCGTTGCTGACCTTCTGGACCATCGCCACAGCCCGCGACAGGTCGTGGGCCTTGGACCACGCCTGTTCGATGTCATCGGCGAGGTCTCGGGTGACCATCTCCGCATCCATGTTGCTGTCGAACGCGGCGAACATCGGCACCAGCTCCTCCCTGAGGAGCTGACGGGCATCGTGGACGGCTCGCTGAAGCGGGGCGGCGTGGGTCTGGAGTGACTCCTCCACCGCGACCAGGTAGTCCGACGACGGAGGGGCGGCGGTGTCGGTGGGCGGGCGTTCCGTGAGGCGCCCGGCCTGTTCCAGCAGGTGTCCCAGTTGCTGTACCGAGGCGTGCACCTGGGTGTCGGCCTCCTCGAACTCCAGCAGGCTGATGACGGTCTCGGTGATGCTGCGGGCGCCGGCCAGGGCGGGCATGAGCTCTTCGAGCCCGTAGGACTGGGCGGCTTGCAGGGCATCACTGCGGTACTTGATGCGTACGGGAGCGAGCCGGTCGGCGAGGGGGTGCCCATGGGGAGGAAAGGGTCCCAGGTACTCGGTTGACGACTGCTCCCGTTCGGGGCTGCCGAGGTGGGTGAGGCGCCGGAAGACGGAGGCCCCCAGCCCACGGTGTGCCGTGGCCAGCATCCGGCCGAGAGTCACATCGGGGTCGCGCAGTTCCGGGGCGCCCCCCTGGGCCGACAGGCGGTCCTGCACCGCCAGGGCGAGGGCCTGGTTCGAGGCGGCGAGAAGTTCGTCCAGAGCCCGGTCGCAGCGCCATCCGCGTGTCACGTGTGCCGGGTCGCCGCTCATCTCCCTCCCTCCTTCGCTGTTCGCTCTGCCCCGCTGTCCAGGTTCAGGCCGGTCTTCAGGGCCGTCCGGGCTCGGGTGAGGTTCTGCCGGACCGCTGCCGGCGTGGTGCCCATGGCACGCGCGCTTTCCTCCGTGGTGAATCCGTCGAGGGTCCATGCCATGGCGGCGCGCTGTTTGGCGGGCAGCGCACGGAGCAGGTTGATGACGGTCCTGCTCTCTTCATCAAGTTCGGCCGCATGGGCCGGGGTCTGCCAGCGCATCGTCAGTTCGTGTGGTTCGGGAGGTTCGGAGCAGAGTTCCTCGGGGGCGATCTTCTGCTTCACCCACGATCGCCAGGCGACTTTGCGCAGCCACGCTTTGGGGTGGGCGATGGACAGTCCGGGGGCGCACATCTGCGTGAAGGCGTCCTGGGCCGCGTCCTGGGCCGCGGTCCAGGACGCACCGTTGAGGAGAAGGAAGCGGATCAGAGCGGGATACTGCTCCTGGTGGAGAGCTTCGGCGAGTTGGCGTCCGGGTAAGGGGGCGGGGGCGTCCTGTAGCGGCGCTGTGACAAGTTCAGCGCCGGCGGCTTCCTCCATCACGGCCACCCCCGTTCCCCTGGGAAGCGGCGTGTACGTGTCTGTTCTTCGCGTGTTCTTGGAGCGTCCCCCAGGGGACGGTGTGGCGGACACGTTCGGTGAGGCCCTGGTCCGCGATGCGGGCCAGTTCCACCTGCGTGCTGAGCCTGTGGCGGACGATCTTCACCGCGCCGCTGACGATGCTGACAAGTACGGTGGCGACCGCCCCTGCCACGACCGGATCCACTTCGTGGTCTCCTTCCTGTCCTGGTCTGCCAGGTGCCTGAATGGACAGGCGTTGTACAACAGTGCTCTGTGAGGGCTCAGTTGTGACATCTTGCAGGTCAGGCGCGGCTTGACGGGGCGAGTCGGCGGGTCGAGCCGGGCGAGGTGCTTCTGCCAGGTGTGGGCGTCGAGTAACAGGCGTGCGCGGCGGGCCTGTTCGTCCGTTGTGCCGAACCGTCGGTGTTGGCCGGGTGGGCGAGGGGCGCGAACCGGCAGAGGGCGCGGGAGAGGTCCCGCCGACGACGACCTCGCGGGCCTCGCTCAGGCGGTCCGCTCCGGGTTCGCGGGTGCGATCTCCTCGATCAGGTTCTCGACCAGCTTCCTGATCTCGTCGCGGATCGGGCGTACGGCCTCGATGCCGCGGTCCACCGGGTCCTCCACCGTCCAGTCGAGGTAGCGCTTGCCGGGGAAGACGGGGCAGGCGTCGCCGCAGCCCATGGTGACGCAGACGTCGGACGCCTCGACCGCGTCGACGGTGAGGGCCTTGGGCGTCTCGGCGGCGATGTCGACGCCGGCCTCGCGCATGGCCTCGACGGCTGCCGGATTGACCTGATCGGCGGGGGCGGAGCCGGCGGAGCGGACCTCGATACGGTCTCCGGCCAGGTGCGCCAGCCACGCGGCGGCCATCTGGGAGCGGCCGGCGTTGTGCACGCAGACGAACAGGACGGAGGGCTTCTCGGACACGGCGGTCTCTCTTGTCTCGCGGTGAAATCAGGTACGAATGACTTCAGCACCTGGTGGTGTCAGTGGTCACTGATGTGACAGTATCAGCCCATGATGACGTCAGTAGGCGCTGAACAGATCCCATCGCTGCGCGAGGCCGGCGTCGTGGAGAGCGAGCCCTGTGGCCGCTTCACCTGCTACAGGCTCCGCCCGGACGTCATCGCCCAGCTCGCCGGCCGGTTCACCGACCTGGCCGGCTCCGCCCGTACCGCCGCCGAGAACAGGAGTGCCTGTCCGTGACCCCCACCCAAGCGCCCGCGCCCGCCCAGGAGCCGTCGGTCGTCGCGAAGCTGTCGACGCTCGACCGCTTCCTCGCCGCCTGGATCCTCCTGGCCATGGGCCTCGGACTGGGGCTGGGCCGGCTGATCCCCGGGCTGAACGACGCGCTCGCCGCGGTCGAGATCGGCGGCATCTCGCTGCCGATCGCCGTGGGCCTGCTGATCATGATGTATCCGGTCCTGGCCAAGGTTCGCTACGACCGGCTCGACGCCGTCACCGGCGACCGCAGGCTGATGGTCTCCTCGCTGGTCGTCAACTGGGTCCTCGGCCCGGCGCTCATGTTCGCGCTGGCCTGGACCTTCCTGCCGGACCTGCCCGAGTACCGCACCGGCCTGATCATCGTCGGCCTGGCACGCTGCATCGCCATGGTCATCATCTGGAACGACCTCGCCCGCGGCGACCGTGAGGCCGCGGCCGTCCTGGTGGCGCTGAACTCCGTCTTCCAGGTCATCGCCTTCGGCGTCCTGGGCTGGTTCTACCTCGATCTCCTGCCCGGATGGCTCGGCCTCGGTGACGGCGAGCGCCTGGACATCTCCGTCTGGAAGATCGCGCTCAACGTCGTCATCTTCCTCGGAGTCCCGCTGGTCGCCGGCTTCCTGACCCGCCGTATCGGCGAGAGGAGGATGGGCCGCGAGTCCTACGAGGTGAACTTCCTGCCGAGGATCGGCCCTTGGGCCCTCTACGGCCTGCTCTTCACGATCGTCGTCCTCTTCGCCCTCCAGGGCAGGACCATCACCTCGCAGCCGCTGGACGTCGTCCGGATCGCGCTCCCGCTCCTCGTCTACTTCACGGTGATGTGGTTCGGCACGTTCCTCCTCGGCAAGGCCATCGGCCTGAACTACGACCGCACGGCGACGCTCGCCTTCACAGCCGCCGGCAACAACTTCGAGCTCGCCATCGCGGTCGCCATCGCCACCTTCGGCGTCACCTCCGGCCAGGCACTCTCCGGAGTCGTCGGCCCGCTCATCGAAGTCCCGGTGCTGGTCGCCCTGGTCCACGTCTCGCTGGCCTGGCGCAAGAAGTTCGCACAAGCGGGGACGGAGTAGAGCGCCGTGCCGCATCGTGAGGCCGCCCGGCCCCGCACGACGGGGCAGCCACCCAGGAAAGGGGTACCCGCCATGGAAGGGCACGTCGATGTGGTCGTCGTCGGCGGCGGCCAGGCCGGACTCGCCGCCGGCTACCACCTGCGCCGCCGTGGCCTGGACTTCGTCGTCCTGGACGCCCAGGCCGCGCCCGGCGGCGCCTGGCAGCACGCGTGGGACTCGCTCCGCCTGTTCTCCCCCGCGGCGTACTCCTCACTGCCGGGCCGCGTCATGCCGGGGCAGCCGGGAGAGACCTACCCGGACGCGCGGCACGTGGTCGACTACCTGAGCGACTACGAACGACGCTACGGCCTTCCCGTCGTCCGCCCCGTCCGGGTCGAAGCGGTCCACCGGGACGGCGGCCGCCTACGGGTCGAGACCGATGCCGGGACCTGGCGTGCCCGTGCGGTGATCAGCGCCACCGGCACCTGGTGGCGCCCGTTCGTCCCCGCGGTTCCCGGGCGTACCGCATTCCCGGGCGCCCAGCTCCACACCGTCGGGTACCGCCGCCCGGCCGATCTCGCCGGACAGAAGGTCGTGGTCGTCGGCGGCGGCAACTCCGGTGCACAGATCGCCGCCGACCTCGCGCGGGCCACCGACCTCATCTGGGCCACCCAGCGGCCGCCCCGGTTCCTGGCCGACGCCATCGACGGCCGTGCGCTCTTCGACCACGCCACCGCCCGCCGCCGTGCCCTCGACGAAGGCCGCGCCGACACGGGAGGCGTCGCCTCGCTCGGCGACATCGTCGCCGTACCGGCCGTACGAGCGGCGCGCGACGCCGGACTCCTCACCGCCCGGCCGATGTTCCACCGGCTCACCACCACCGGCATCGAATGGGGCGACGGCACCCACGCCGAGGCGGACACGATCATCTGGTGCACCGGCTTCCGCCCCGCCCTGTCCCACCTCGCGCCGCTCGGTCTGCGGGGGCCGCGCGGGCACATCTCCACCACGGGTACCCGGGCGGTGGGGGAGCCGCGCCTTCATCTCCTCGGCTACGGCGACTGGACCGGCCCCGCCTCCGCGACCCTCATCGGCGTCGGCCGTCCCGCCCGCGACGCCGCCGCGGCCATCGCGCAGCTGCTCGGCCTCGCCTGACCCGCTCGGACCTGCCGGGCGCTCCCGCTCCTCGGCGGAGGCCGGGCGATCCCGACCCACCGGTGTGTCGGCCATGGCCCCGATCGGGAGCGGCGCGAAACCCGTGGCAACTGAAGCTTCGAGAGCTTGGTGTGAAGCCCGTGCCGGGTGGGCAGAGCTTGACGGAATTGGCAGGTGCATGAGTGGCTCGCGTTCGGTGGGAGGGAGCGGCGTCGGGGGTCGGCGCGGCATCTGCAGACGGCCCGGCGGGCGACCCGCACTGCTTCCGTGTGCGTCTGTCGAAAGGGTGTGAATGAAGCGCTTCCGGCTACTCGTTCTTGGTAACGGCCTGTCCTCGTACGGCAGTTACCTGAACATGGTGGCGTTGAACGTCTTCGTCTACGACGTCACGGGAAGTGCCCTGGCCGCAGGGCTCTTCATGGCCGTACGGCTCGGGGCGAGTGTGGCGTCGGGCTTTGTGAGCGGGCGCCTGGTCTCGGCCTACGACCGCAAGCGCCTGATCATCTGTGCGGACCTCGGCCAGGCCGTGGCCCTGCTGGCGCTGCTCATGGCCCCGGAGGCCGGCCGGCTTCCCCTGCTGTACTGCCTCGCCGTGGTCACCGGGGGCTGCTCGACGCTCTCGCAGGTGGCTCTGCGGAGCAGCATCCCGGAGATCGTGGGGGCCGAGCACCGGGCCCGCGCCAACGGCCTGCTGGTGACCGGCCGTTCGCTGGCGATGATCGCCGGATTCTCGTCGGCGGGTGTCGTGGTGGCACAGCTCGGATACACGGCGGCCTTCGTGCTGGACGCGTGCACCTTCCTGGTATCCGCCACCATTCTCATGCTGCTGCCGATCCGCACGAGGGCGCGGTCCGAGAAGAGTGAGGGCGCCGGGGAGAGCGAGCCGGGCACCAAACGCCGTTCCCTCCGGCTGCTGTGGGCCGCGGCGCCGGTGCTGATGGCGATGATCGCCCTGCGATCCGTGGACGGGCTCGGCTCCTCCTCGCACAACGTCGCGCTGCCCGTCTACTCCAGCCTGCTCGACCCCGAGCATCCGGCCACCTTCATCAGCCAGTTCTGGGCGACCTGGGCGGTCGGCAACATCATCGCCCAACAGGTGCTGGCCCGTTACACCCGCCGGAGCGGCCGCACCCTGGGCGAGCGGGCCTTCGCGATCGGCGCCTGCATCATGTCGGGAGCGTTCATCATCGTGTTCAGCGGTCTGCCGACCGGGCTGACGCTCGCGACGGCACTCGTCGCCGGAGCGGCGGACGGAATCACCGAAGTCGTCTACGTGTCACGCCTCCAGGCGGTCCCCGACAAGGAGCGCGGACGGCTCTTCGGGCTCTCCGCCTCGGTCGAGAACGCCGGGTTCGGGCTGGGGATGCTGGTCAGCGGCTTCCTCCTGGAGTCCTTCTCCCCGTTCCAGGTGGTCGCCTCCATGCACGGCCTCGCCATCGCCGGGTGCCTCGCCCTCCTGGCGTACCTCGTACTGCGCCGTTCCCCGGCCGGGCCGGACGACCCGGTGCGACCACCCGCCGACGGCGTCTTACGCGAGGAACGCGGCTGATGGGCATCGGCGGGGAGGACCCGCGCATCGCCGTGGTCGGGATGGCCTTCCGGCTTCCCGGTGCGGACACGCCGGAGGACCTGTGGCGCGTCATCCGCAACGGCGAGAGACGCTTCACCCGTTTCAGCCGGGACGAGCTGAAGGCCGCGGGCGTTCCCGAGGAGCTGTACCGGCGCGACGACTTCATCGGGGCCTCGGCCGTCCTGGACGACATCTCCGGGTTCGACGCCCGGCACTTCGGGATGAGCGCCCGTGAGGCCCGCCTCACCGACCCCCAGCACCGTCTGTTCCTGGAATGCGCGCAGCACGCACTGGAGAACGCCGGCTACCCCGACGAGCGGGACGGGAAGCGGATCGGGGTCTACGCCAGCGCCGGCTACCACCTCTACAACATGCAGTCCTACCTGCTCAACAACGTGCTGCCGAACGAGGACATCAGCGACTGGCTGGCCGGCATGCAGGTGATGGTCGGCAACTTCACCGACTTCAACGCGACCCGGGTCGCCTACCGGCTCGGCCTCACCGGCCCCGCCGTCAACGTGCAGACGGCGTGCTCCAGTTCACTGGTGGGAGTGCAGCTGGCCGCCCACTCCTTGCTGCTCGACGAATGCGACATCGCCCTGGTGGGTGCCGGTTCCCTCCACGTCCCGCAGGTCCTCGGCTACCACTACGTCAAGGGATCGATCCTCTCCCGGACCGGCGGGCTGCGGGCGTTCGACGCGGCGGCGAACGGAACCGTGGGAGGCACCGGCGTCCTGGCCGTCGTACTCAAACGGCTGTCCCGCGCGCTCGCGGACGGAGACACCGTCCACGGCGTCATCCGCGGCTGGGGCGTCTGCAACGACGGCTCCGGCAAGAAGACGTACGCGGCTCCCAGCGCGCGAGGCCAGCGCAACGCCGTACGCCGGGCCCTGGACCACGCGGGCGTCGGCGCGGACACCATCGGCTACCTGGAGACCCACGGCACCGGGACCCTCAAGGGCGATCCCATCGAGCTGGAGGGAGCGAGGGCGGCGTACCGCCAGGACACGGACCGGACCGGATACTGCGCTCTCGGGGCGGTCAAGAGCAACATCGGCCATCTCGACGTGGCATCGGGGCTGGCCGGTCTCGTCAAGGCGCTGCTGGTGCTCAAGCACGGGGTCATTCCGCCGATCGCCGGCTTCACCGAGCCCAATCCGCTGCTCGGACTGGAGACCAGTCCGTTCTACGCCCCCCGCACCCTGCGGCCGTGGCCCGAGACCGGCACCCCTCGGCGGGCCGGTGTCACATCGCTCGGAATCGGCGGTACCAACGTCCACCTCGTCCTGGAGGAGGCCCCCGAGCCCGCACCGCGTACTGCCGTCAACGCCCCGCCCGATGTGCTCCTGGTCTCCGCGACGAGCGCGGAAGCCCTGGCCGACAACGTACGGTCCCTGCGCGATGTGCTCCGCAGACGGACCGCTCTGCCCCTGGCGGACCTCGTCACGACCGCCGCCCTCGGGCGCTCGCACGGCCGTTACCGCGTCGCGGTCCGGGGGAGTACACCGTCCCGGCTGGCGGACGCCCTGGACGCCTGGCTCTCCCGCCCCGCTCCGCCCGCTTCCCCCGGCGGCCCCGTCCCACCGCGCGACGCGGTCGCCCGGGTGGTGTTCCAGTTCACCGGCCAGGGGTCCCTGCGCTCCGGAGCGGCGGCGGACCTGTACGAACGGTTTCCCGTCGTACGCGAGGTGCTCGACGCCTGCGAGGCACAGCACCGCCGCCTCACCGGTGAATCGATACTGCGGCGCCTCCTCACCGAGGAGGCCGACGCCCCCGGGGACCGCTGGCCGACCGCGACGGCGCAGCCGGCCCTCTTCGCCCTGCAGTGCGCCCTGGTCCGGCTCTGGGACGAGTCGGGCATCCGCCCCTGGGCCGTGACGGGCCACAGCGTCGGAGAGTACGCGGCGCTCTACGCGGCCGGGTCCCTTTCGCTGGCCGACGGCCTCGAACTCACCGTCGAGCGGGGCCGGTTGATGCGGGACCACTGCGAGCCGGGCGCCATGGTGGCCGTGGCGCTGGAGCGGGAGGCCGCGGCGGAGCTGGCCGCCTCGCACCCCGGCCTGGAGCCGGCCGTGACCAACGGAGCGCGCTCCCAGGTCCTGGCAGGACCCGACGCGGAGGTGGACCGGGTGTGCGCCGTGCTCGACGACCGGGGCGTCCCGTACGAACGTCTCGCGGTGGACCGTGCCTTCCACACCGCCGCGATGGAGCCGATGCTCGACGCGTTCGGGCAGGTCCTGGCGAGGACCGCCCTCACCCCCGTACGGACCCGCTTCGTCAGCTCGCTCGACGGCCGGATCCGCGAACCCGGCTGGACGCCCGGCCCGGACCACCTGGTGCGCCATGCCCGTGAGCCCGTCCGCTACGACGCGGTGCTGAGGTCCCTCGCCGGCGAACGGCCCGACGCACTCGTGGAGATCGGACCGCACACCACGCTCAGCGGGCTGGCCCGCCGCTTTCTGCCGACGGTGCCGGCGATCCCGTCGCTGCATCGCGGCACCGGACTCACAGCGCTCTTCGGTGCCGCCGCGGCCCTGCACCGCGCGGGAGCGGATGTCCGCTGGGAGACGTTCCTGGCGGGCACCGGAGGGCGGCGCGTCCCGCTGCCCGGCTATCGCTTCCAGCACCGCCCCTACTGGATCGGGGACCCTCCCAGGCCCCCCGGCCCCATGTCCCCGGCAAGAGAGGAACGCACTGTGACGGCAGAGACGATGGAGACCACGCGGTTGCTGGACGGCATCCTGGGTGTGCTCTCCCGGGCCTTCGGCGAGGACCTGACCTCGCTCTCGGCCGACACCCCGTTCTTCGACCTCGGTGCGGACTCGCTCCTCATGATCAATGTGCTGCGGGAGATAGAGCAGGAGCACCGCGTCAGAGTCACGATGCGAGAGCTGTTCGACGAGACGGGAACCCCCCGACTGCTCGCCGAGCTGGTCGCGGCGCGGCTGCCCCGGGAGTACGGAACCGTCCCGCAGCCCGCCACCGCGCCTGTCACCGCGCCCGCCCCGCAGCCCGTCACCGAGCCCGTCCCACAGCCCGTCATGGCGTCCGCGTCCGTCCCGCAGCCCGTCACCGCGCCCGTGCCGGTCCCGCGGCCGAGCGGGGTGGAGCCCGTAGCCGCCCAGCCGTCGGTCCCGGCGCCTCAGCGGCCCGCCGACCCCGCCCCGGCCTCTGCCCCCGCCCCGGCCCCGCAGGACACCGGACTCGTCACCCGGCAGGAGTACCTGGAGTTGGCCGAGCGGGTCCAGGAGCTGTCCCGGATCCAGCTCCAGATGCTCTCCCAGCTGTCCCAGCTCTCCCAACTGCTCGCTCCGCGGACCGACGCAACGGGTGCACCTCTGGCCGAGGACCAGGTGGCCCGGTGAACGAGCAGCAGAAGATCACGGCCGGCCTCGACCGGGACCTGGCCGCGATGGCCGAACTCGCCGACCGCGTCACCGAGCGGATAGCCGCCCGGCAGGCTGTGCCCGGTGGCGGCACGAGACCGCCTCAGGTGCACGGGCCGCGCGTCGAGGTCGCCCCCGATGCCGGCATGGTCGACGCCGCCTCCCCCCACTCTCAGCAGAAGCACCTCGACGACCTCGTACGCCGCTACACGGCACGGACAGCGGCCTCCAGACGGCTCGCCCAGCGCCACCGACGCAGACTCGCCGACAGCAGGGCTGTCGTCGGGTTCCGCAGGACGACCAAGGAGATGCTGTACCCGGTGGCGGCCCGTCGTGCGGAGGGCGCACGGATCGAGGACATCGACGGCAACAGCTACACCGACATCACCATGGGCTTCGGCGTGCTCCTCTTCGGCCACGAACCCGACTTCGTCCGGGAGGCCGTACGCGAACACCTCTCCCGGGGCATCCGGCTCGGCCCGCGCAGCGTCGAGACGGGCGCAGCCGCCGAGCTGCTGTGCGAACTGACCGGGATGGAGCGGGTGGCGTTCGCCAACTCGGGTACGGAGGCCAACGCCGCGGCGATCCGTCTCGCCCGTGCCGCCACCGGCCGCGACCGGATCGTCACCTTCCAGGGCTCGTACCACGGCCACGCCGACCAGGTCCTGGGCCGGCAGGCCGGCCAGGAAGGGACCGTGCCCGTCTCCCGGGGCATCCCCCGCAGCGCCGTATCCGAGCTGACCGTTCTCGAGTACGGCAGCGAGGCGGCCCTGCACGCGATCGAACGGGACGCGGAACGGATCGCCGTGGTCATCGTCGAACCGGTGCAGAGCAGACACCCCTCGCTCCAGCCGGTCGGGTTCGTCCGCAAGCTGCGAGAGCTGACGGAGCGTCATGGCATCGTGCTGATGTTCGACGAGATGCTGACCGGGTTCCGCCCCGCCCTCCGGGGCGCGCAGGAGCTCTACGGTGTCACCCCGGATCTCGCCACCTACGGCAAGCTCCTCGGCGGCGGATTCCCCATCGGCGCCGTCGCGGGCCGCGCCGACATCATGGACGGGATCGACGGCGGCCACTGGAGTTACGGGGACGACAGCGGCCCCACCGCCGACACCACCTTCTTCGGGGGCACCTACCTGCAACACCCCGTATCGATGACGGCGGCCCACGCCGTACTCACCCATCTCCGGGAGCAGGGCCCGCCCTTGCAGGAACGGCTCAACGACCGGACGACCGAACTGGCCACCGGACTCAACGAGTTCTTCGCGGCCGAGGAATTCCCGCTGCGGATGGGCTGGTTCGGGTCCCAGTTCCGCTTCGAGCACCGCGCCGACATGGAACTCCTCTACTACCACCTGATGTTGCGCGGCGTGCACGTATGGGAGTGGCGCAACTTCTTCCTCTCCACGGCCCACACCGACGGTGACATCGAGTATGTGGCCGAGGCCGTGCGGGGGTCGCTGCGGGACCTGCGGCAGGCCGGCTTCTTCCGCTCCGACCCGGGCCCGTCCCGGCGGCCCGGCCCCGGCCGGGCCGCCCCCACGAAGGCGCCGGCTCTCCCGGAACCGGTGACGGAAGCCATGACCGGGCCAGCGACCGGGGCAGCGATCGAGGCCGTGATCGAGGCCGCGACCGGGGCCGCGGGCGTGGGCGCGGGGGCGGCCGGAGGTGCGGCCGAGCCCGTCGCCGAAGCAGGGCACCGGCCCATGGCCGCCCCCGCCTCCACGGCGCTCACGCCGTCACGCCGCGCGGACTTCAGCCTCTACTTCTTCGGCGACTATCCGCAGGACGGGGCCGGGCCGCAGGAGGGCCGCTACGAACTGCTCATGGAGGCGGCCCGGTTCGCCGACCGGCACGGGTTCGAGGCGCTGTGGATGCCCGAGCGGCACTTCAACTCCTTCGGCGGCCTCTTCCCGAACCCCGCCGTCCTGGCGGCGGCCCTGGCCCGGGAGACCCGGCGCATCCGCCTCAACGCCGGCTCGGTCGTCATGCCCCTCCACGACCCGATCCGGGTGGCGGAGGAGTGGTCCATGGCGGACAACCTCTCCGGCGGACGCGTCGGCCTCGGCGTGGCGAGCGGCTGGAACGCCGACGACTTCGTCTTCTTCCCCGAGCGGTTCGGGCGCCACAAACAGGAGATGTACGACCGGCTGGAAGAGGTACGGAGCCTCTGGCGCGGCGAGCCACTGCGCCGCGCCACCGGGGACGGTGAGCGGGAGATCCGGCTCCACCCCCGTCCCGTACAGCCGATGCCGCCGCTCTACACAGCGGTGGTGGCCAACCCGGAGTCGTACGAACGCGCCGCCGCGCACGACCTGGGCATCGTGACCAACCTGATGACCCAGGACATCGACCAGCTCCGGGAGAACATCGCCCGCTACCGCCGAGCCCGAGCACGCCACGGCCTGGACCCGGACGCCGGGCGGGTCGCCGTCCTGCTGCACACCTACCTCGGCGAGGACCACGACACCGCCCGTACCGACGCCTTCGAGCCGATGGCCCGCTACATGCGCGCCTCCCTGTCCCTGTTCAGCGGCGTCACCAACAGCCTCGGCGTCACCACCGACCTGAAGTCGCTCAGCGAGGACGACCTGGACGTGCTCTTCCGGCGGGCCTACAGCCGGTACTGCGATCAGCGGGCCCTGATCGGCGACGTGGAATCCGCCCTGCCCGTGGCCGAGGCGGTGGCCGACGCGGGCGCGGACGAGATCGTCGCGCTGGTCGACTTCGGCGTCAGCGCGGACCAGCTGCGCGCCGGCCTTCCCCGGCTGGACGCCCTCCGCCGCCGCCACAGGGACCGGGAGCCCTGCGCACCGGGAGCGCCCCTCTCACCCGGCCAGGAGCGCATCTGGTTCCTGGAACGCCTGCTCCCCGGGCGCACCGCCTACAACGAGGTGAAGGCGATCCGCCTGCGCGGCCCGCTCGACACCGAGGCGCTGCGCAACGCCGTACGACGGCTCGTCGCCCGCCACGAAGGGCTGCGCACCGTCTTCCGGGCAGCCGGAGACTCGGCGGTCCAGCTGGTACGGGACTCCTCGGAACCCGACTTCGCCGTGGTGGACGGCGCCCTGGCGGCCGAGAGCGCCGTACGCGAAGCACTGGCCCAGGAGAGCGCCCGCCGCTTCGACCTGGAGAACGGACCGCTGTTCGTCACCCGGATCGTCCGGACCGCCGCCGACGAGCACGTCCTGGTCCTGTCCTTCCACCACATCGTGGTCGACGCGGCCTCGGCGACCGTCCTGTGCCGGGACCTCTCCGCCCTCTACCGCTCGGAGCTGGAGGGCACCGAGGCCGCTCTGCCCGAACTGACCTGGAGCTACGCCCAGCACGCGCGCGAGCAGCGCGCGGCGGCGGACGGCCCCCGTGCCGAGCGGGACCTGGCGCACTGGCTGCGTGTGCTCGGCGGTGACCTTCCGGTCCTCGAACTGCCCACCGACCGGCCCCGTCCGGCCGAGATGACCTCCGAGGGCCGCGCGGTCTTCCGCTCCCTCGATCCAGGCCTCAGCGACCGGCTCAGACAGCTGAGCCGCACGCGACGCGCCACGCTCTTCATGACCCTGGCGACCGGCTGGGCGGCCATGCTCCAACGGGTCACGGGCCAGGAGGACATCGTCATCGGCGTCCCCGTCTCCGACCGGCCGCAACGGGCCGAGGAGCTGATCGGTTTCTTCGTCAACACGGTGGCTCTGCGGATCGACCTCACCGGCGACCCCGGATTCACGGCGCTGCTGGACCGGGTGCGTGCCGTCGCCCTCGACGCCTACGACCACGCTGCGACGCCGTTCGACGAGGTGGTGCGGGCCCTGGCTCCACCCCGTGGGACGGACCGCACACCGGTGTTCCAGGCGCTCGCCGAGTTCCAGGCGGACGAGCCGTTCCGCCTCGACCTCCCCGGCGTCGAGGCGGTCGCCCTGGACGCGGGCCCCGACAAGGCGCTGACCGACCTGACGGTGTACTTCACCGACCGGCCGGACGGTGTCCGATGTCATCTGGAGTACAACGCTCAGCTGTTCGACCCGGCCACCGTCGACCGGTTCTTCACCGTCTTCCGCGACCTGCTGACCGCCGCCGTCGAACGGCCGGCCACGCCGCTCTCCCTGCTCGCGCGGGTACCGGCCGAGGGCGACGAGGTCCCGGAGAGCTGGGGCAGCGGCCCCGTGCGACCGGTGCTCGACACCACCGTCCACGACTGGATAGCCCGGCAGGCGGCTGAGCACCCCGGCCGGACCGCGGTGGTGTGCGGGGACGACACGTTGACGTACCGGGAGCTGGACGAGGGAGCGGAACGGCTCGCGGCCGTGCTCACGGAGCTGGGGGCGGGAGAGGGCCGGGCGCCTGTGGTCGCGGTCCGGCTGCCCCGGGGCGCGGAGTTCGTCACCGCCCTGCTCGCCGTGGTGCGGGGCGGCTGCGCCTATGTGCCGCTGGATCCGGCGCTCGGCGCTGCCCGCGCCGCCCAGGTCATCGCCGAGAGCGGCGCCCGGCTGGTGATCAGCGGACCGGACGGGGTACGGGAGCTGGGGCTGCCCGCGTCGGTGAAGGTCGTCGGACCGGACGCCGTACCGACCGGAGACACCGGGGCCGGCACCCGCCCGGCACCGGGCGGCGGGGCCTCGTCCCCGTTCGCCGTCATCTACACCTCCGGCAGTACCGGCACGCCCAAAGGCGCTGTGCTCACCCACCGTTCCATCGTGGATCTCTGCCAGTGGCACCACGCACGCTTCGCGCCGGCCGGCGCCTACCGCAGCGCCGTCGTCTGCGGCCAGAGCTTCGACGCCTCCCTCATGGAGATCTGGCCGGCCCTGACGGCGGGCGGCACCCTGGTGGTGGCCGACGACGAGGTCCGCCGCGATCCCCTGGCCCTGGCCCGGTGGTTCGCCGACCAGGACATCGCCTTCAGCATCATGCCGACGGCCCTGGGGGAGGAGGTGCTCCGTCTGCCCGCGGCCGATCAGCCCCCGCTGCGCCATCTGCTGATCGGCGGCGAGACGCTCCGGAGCCGGCCGAGACCCGAGGCACCCTACGAGACGCTGAACGTCTACGGTCCGACGGAGGCGACCGTGCTGTGCGTCGTCGACACGGTCGTACCCGCGGCCGACGACACCGTCAAGGACGAGGAGATGGACGCCATCCCGATCGGTCGTCCCGTCGAGAACGTGACCGTGCGCGTCGTGGACACCTCGGACAAGCCGGTACCCATCGGCGCGGTGGGGGAACTCCTGGTCGGCGGTCCCGGCGTGGCCGAGGGCTATCTGCACCGGCCGGACCTCACGGAGGAGAGATTCGCGACCTGTACGGAGGGCGGGAGGGAGACCCGCCGCTACCGCACGGGCGACCTGGTCCGCTGGACGCCGGACGGGCGGCTGGTGTTCGTGGGCCGCACCGACGACCAGGTGAAGATCCGCGGATTCCGGGTGGAGCCGGAGGAGGTGGCGCGGGTGCTGGGCCGTCTCGACGGGGTCCGCCAGGCGGCCGTCATCGGCCGGCGCCGGCCCAACGGCGAAACGATTCTCGCCGCTTATGTGGTGCCCACCGAGCCGGCCTCCGCAGACACGGCGGAACAACGGCTCCGTACGGACCGATGGGCCCGGGAGCTGAGCCACCGCCTGCCGGAGTACATGGTGCCGCGCACCTGGTGCACCCTGGCCAGCTTGCCGTTGAACAGCAGCGGCAAGCTGGACCGGACGCTGCTCCCGCCGGCCGCCCCCCTCGCCCCGGCGGACACCGACGAGGCCCGCAAGCCTGACGGCCCGCCGCCCGAGGCCGTGCCTCCCACCTCCGTGGAGAGGGGGCTGCGTGATCTCTGGGCGGCCGAGCTGTACCTCCCCGAAGTGGACGTCGATCCGGATGTCTCCCTCTTCGACCTGGGCGGGCATTCCCTGACCGCGATGAGGCTGGTCAACCGCATCCGGGAGATGTGGGGCGTCGAGTACCCGCTGACACGCCTCTACCAGGAGCCCACGCTCCGCGCCCTGACGGAGTTCGTGGACGGGGGCGGCCGGCCGGGGCGGGTGGTCCGCCGCGGCCCGGCCACCGAACAGCAGACCCGCTTCGCCACCCTGCACTCCCGCCACGCCAGGCCGCAGGTCTTCAACGTGGCCCTGCGCGTCACCTTCTCCGGCCGGCTGGAACCCGCGGCCCTGCACGCCGCACTGGAGAACGTGGTGCGGCGTCACGAGTCCCTGCGGACACGTCTCGTACGCGAGAGCTCCGGCACCTGGCGACAGGAGGTGCTCGCGTTCCGGCCGCTCGACCTGCCCGTCGACGACCTCACCTCGCGAGCGGAACCAGAACGGCGGGAACAGCTGCGCCGACTCGCCGAGCAGGCGACGGAGACAGCCCTCGACCCCTTCACGGGGGACGTCCTCTCCGTCCGCCTGCTGCGCACCGGTGCCGAGGAGTGGGTGCTGCTGTTCGTGACGCACCATTGCACGTGCGACGGGTGGGCCCTGACCACCCTGCTGAAGGAACTCGCCGCGTTCTACCGTGCGGCTGTCACCGGAGCCGGACACGGTCTGCCGCCCGCGGCACCCCAGCAGGTGGAGTACGCCCATTGGCAAGCCGCCCACCAGGAGGCGACCGACGGGCGCCGTACCGACTACTGGCTCGACGAGCTGGCCGACGCCCCCTTCACCCTGGACCTGCCCCTGGACCGGCCGAGGCCGGACGCGCTCAGCGGCCGGGGCGGGGTCATCCGGTTCACGGTCCCTGCCGAGGTATGGGCCGCTGTGGAGCGGCTGGCCGCCCGGCGCTCGACCACACCCTTCGTGGTGGCGGCGGCCGCGCTGGGCCGACTGCTGACGACCAAGGCCGAGCAGGACGACGTGGTGATGAACATCTCCTACGCCGGCCGGGAGAGCCGTGAGTTCGAGTCCCTGGTGGGCTGCACGGCCACGGGGTTCGCCCTGCGGGTCCGCGACGCTCGCTCCGGCTCCTTCGCCGAGCTGACGGACCGGGTCACGCGCACGACCGTCCTGGGCATGGAGCACGCCATGCCGCCACGCCGGGTGGCCCCGGTGATGCGGCAGCGCAGGGGTATCCGCATCCCGGACGGCCTGGCCATCGGCCTGGCCTACGAGAGCTCGCTGGACACCGGGATCGACATGCCGGGACTCACCACCACGGTGGATGAGATCGCCCCCTCGGCTTCCCGGTCGGAGTTCATCATGGTGCTCTCCCCGGCCGGCGACGCTCTGGAGGGAGCGGTGGAGTACTCGGCGGATCTGTGGGACGCGGCGACGGTCGAGGAGTGGTCGCGGGAGTACGTGCGGCTGCTACGGGAGGGAGCGGAGGAGACCCTCACCGGCGAGGCGGGCTGACCTCTGGGGGGAGACGACGCTCGCGGAGGCTGTTGACCGGCTTCGGCGCCGAGCGCGATGAAGCCACGGAGCCGGGCCCGCCCCGAGCCCGGACGGAGAAGTCCG
>NZ_JBEYKR010000088.1:0-29498 GCF_040703535.1 Streptomyces sp. NPDC007346 | reverse complement strand
GTGGCACCGAGCCCGCCCCGGCGGGCGCTTCCTCTGCTGGAGCCCTGACCGCTACAGCGGCAGCAGGTCCGGCCGCTTCGCCTCGACGTGGTCGCCGGACGATTCGCCGCGCAGCCGCCGGCCGATCCACGGCACGAGGTACTCCCGCGCCCACTGGATGTTGTCGCGCCGCTCGTCGATGGGGCGGCGCTGGGCCTGCGGCGGCCAGGGCTGGTCCGGGTCGGCCGGCACGTCGTGGCCGAGGACCTGGGCGGCGCGCAGCGCGACGCGGGTGTGTCCCTCGGGCGACAGGTGGAGCCGGTCGGCGTCCCAGGCGCGCCGGTCCTGGACCGAGCGCAGCGACCACAGGTCGAGCACGGGGCAGTGGTAGCGGTCGGCGATGGCCCTCAGATGGACGTTGTACGTGGCGATCTTGCCGCGCATGTGGCGCAGCACCGGAACGCCCCGGGTGTCGAAGCCGGTGGTGACCATGACGGTGCCGACCGCCTCGGTCAGCTCCGCGACGGCCCGCTCGAAGCGTTCGGCCAGATCGTCGGGGTCGGTGCCGGGCCGGATGATGTCGTTGCCGCCCGCGCAGAAGCTGACCAGGTCGGGGGCCAGTTCCCTGGCGCGGGGGATCTGCTCCTCGACGATCTGGTCGAGGAGGCGTCCGCGTACGGCGAGATTGGCGTAACGGAAAGCGCCGTGCCGGGTCTCGTCCGGGCTCGTCGCCGCGTCGGGGGCCGGGAGTCGGTCGGCGAGCAGAACCGCGAACCGGTCCGCCCAGCCGACGAAGGTGCCGTCGGGGCCGGGATCTCCGACGCCCTCGGTGAAACTGTCCCCGATCGCCGCGTACGACCCGATGGTGTTCTGCTGCTGGGTTCTCGAATCGTCTGCCACAAGCACATATCCTGCACCGTTCAATGTGACCTACGCGACCGTAATACGGGGTTGACGGGTGGTGAGATAGACCACCCGGTCAGATTTGAGTAAAGCCGGAATAAGTGGAGGGGCGGTGCGCAGCCGCGCACCCCCCCGCGGTCACTTTGTGTCGCCCTCGGGTCAGAGGGAGACGCCGTGCTGGCGCAGGTAGGCGATCGGGTCGACGTCCGAGCCGTAGCTCGGGCCGGTGCGGACCTCGAAGTGGAGGTGCGGGCCGGTGGAGTTGCCGGTCGAGCCGGAGAGGCCGATCTGCTGGCCACCGGAGACGGTCTGGCCGGCGGAGACGCTCAGCGAGGACTGGTGGGCGTACTGGGAGTACATACCGTCGTCGTGCCGGATGACGACCTCGTTGCCGTACGAACCGCTCCAGCCGGCCGAGACCACGGTGCCCGGACCGATGGCGCGGACGGGCGTGCCGGAGGCGGCCCGGAAGTCCGAGCCGGTGTGGTAACCGCTGGACCAGCTGGAGCCGGAAGCGCGGTACTGGGTGGTGACGTTGGCGCTGTCCAGCGGGGCGGTCCAGCCGGAGCCGGTGGACCGGGACGAGCCGGTCTGCGCGGAGGTGCCCGAGCGCTCGGAGTCGTCGGCCGAGATGGTGTCGCCCTTCGGGGCTTCCTTCGGCGCGGCCTCGGGGGCCGGGGCCGCCTTCTTCGGCGCGGCCTTCTTCGGGGCGGCCTTCTTCGGGGCGGCCTTCTTCGGGGCGGCCTTGGGGGCCGGGGCGGCCTTCTTGGCCTCCGCAGGGGCGGCCGAGCCGGACGCCTTGGCCCCGAGGGTGAGCTTCATGCCCGGGAAGATCAGGCTGGGGTTCCCGCCGACGGTCGAGCGGTTGTCCTGGTACAGCTTCTGCCAGCCGCCCTTGACCTGCTGCTCGGCCGCGATCTTCGCGAGGTAGTCGCCCGAGACGACGGAGTACGTCTTCGGGGCGGCCTTCGCCTTGGCGGGTGCGGCCTGCGGGGCGGACTGGGCGGCGGTGGCCGAGGCGGCGGCGGGCTTGGCGGCGGGGGCCGCCTTCTCCGCGGCGTGCGCGCCGGTGGCGCCGATCAGCGGGAGCGCGAGTACGGCGCCGCCGGTGCCCGCGGCGAGGACGCCGCGGTGGATCGGGCCGGACTTGGGACGACGGTGCTTACCCTGTGCGGGCATGGGGAAGTTCCTCTCCGGCGCCTGCGAGGTGAGCTGTCGGGTTCGGGCTGGAGATGCCCGGCCGCCGGGTGGCGACTTCACCCCGAGCCGGTCCGGATCGCTCCGGGCCGGCGGCTTACCTGGTTCCCCCGCTCCTGCCACGCGTGAGTGGGTGGGTGCGAATTCCGGGCGGCGGCAGGATTAGGCGGTCCGTCCGGATTGACGTGACCGTAAGCGAGTCAGGACGAGCGGAACAAGCCGTCGGTTGCACACCGGAATCATCGATTCAATATCGCTCCGGTTTTCCCGTCACACTCCGTGGATTACGGATCTTGGCTTTCCTTACGGATACCGGGAAAGCGTCCGGGCGCCGCCGCCACGGTCCGTCACGGATATGATCCCGCTCACCTACGGAATCCCATCTCCCCCATTAGCAGGGCATGTTCCACGAAATACACCAATACGGACACACCCTGGGCGCGAGCCCTGACAACCTGTCAGTGGACCGCCGTTTTCCCGGTGAATCGATGTCGTATCGTCACAGGAGCGCCCTCGCCGGAGAGCCGCGCCGACGCCAGAGATTCCAGGAGCCACCGTGACGCAGCAGGTGCCACAGGTCCCGCCGACCGAGACCGCACTGACCGGAGTCCGCAACTTCCGCGACGTGGGCGGGCTCCCCACCACGGACGGGCGGCGCACCGCCTTCGGCAGGCTCTACCGGAGCGGCCACCTGGCGCATGCCACCGCCGAGGACGCGCTCTTCCTGAGCGGGCTCGGGCTGCACACCGTCTTCGACTTCCGCAACTCCGCCGACCACAAGCTCGACGGGTACGACATCGAGCTGGCCGGTGTCCGCAATGTCAGCATTCCGCTCACCGACCCGGCCGACGGAGCCGAGTTCTGGCGGCTGGTGCGCGACGGGAACATCGAACAGCTGCGCTCGATCCTGGCGCACGGCAAGGCCGCCGAGCGCATGATCGACATGTACCGCTCCACCATCCTGGACCGCACCGGCGAGCACAGCCGCGTACTGCACGCGCTGGCGCAGGACAGCGTGCCCGCCCTGATGCACTGCGCGGCGGGCAAGGACCGGGCTGGTCTCTCGATCGCGGTCTCGCTGCTCGCGGTCGGTGTCGAGCGCGAGGCGATCGAGGCGGACTACCTCAAGTCCGACGACCCCCACCGCCGGTACAAGGTGCAGCGCTCGGACATGTCCGAGACCGGGATGTCCGCCGAGGTGATGGAGCTGCTCAACCCGCTCTTCGGGGCGCAGGCCTCCTACCTCACGGCGGCGTTCACGGCCATCGACGAGACCTGGGGCACGACGGACCGCTACCTGGCGGAGGGGCTGAACGTCTCCGCCGAGACCCGGGAGCGGCTGCGCGAGCGGCTGCTCGACCAGGGCTGAGCGGTCACTCGGCGCCCGCCACCATGAAGAGCAGGTAGAGGAAGGCCGCGAGCACATGGCCGACCACCAGGTAGGCCACGAGCCGGATCACCAGACCGCGCGGCATCCGCCGCTCCTGCGAGTCCTTGGCGATTTTGGGGTGTCTCGGGCTCAACGGGTCGTAGCGCTCGGAATCGGACATGACGGTCCTCTCTGCCGGCCTCGCGGCCGGTGGGACGAATGGGGGTCAGCGCGCGTGGAGCGCGTTGCCGAGGCAGAGCTCGGCCGCGGGGCTCTGGAGCAGGGAGTGGACGAAGAGGAGCTCCGCCCCGCCCCGGTCCAGGGCGGCGATTCGGTGCGGTGTGAGCGAGTCGAAGTGGGCGCTGTCGCCCGGGTCCAGATCGTGCACGGTCTCCCCCAGGGCGACCCGCAGCCGCCCTTCGAGGAGGTACAGCCACTCCTCGCCGGGGTGCACCCGCACCAGGTCGCCCTGGGCTCCGTACGGAACCCGGACCCTGAGTGCCTGCATGGCGCGGCCCGAACCTCCCGCCCTGCGGTACATCCAGCCGTCGGCCTCGGCGCCCTCGAAGGCGCCGCCCCGGATGATCGCCTCCCGCTCGGGCGGCTTCTCGCCGAGCAGCTCGGAGACCGTCGTACCGTAGATGCGGGCGAGGCCCAGCAGCATGGGCAGCGAGGGCTGTCTGCGGCCCGTCTCCAGCCGGGAGAGGTGGGCCGGGGAGAGGCCGGCCCGCTGGGCGGCGGTCTCCAGGATGAGGCCGCGCCCGTGGCGCAGGTCGCGCAGTCGGGACGCGACGCCGGGGAGCTCGTCGGCCACCCCTTCGTCCGGAGGATTCATGTCTCCATTGGGCCAGGAACTTTCCTCCCGGGCAAATAAATTGCCCAGGAGGCAAGAACTCAGCGGTTGGCCACGGCCTGCTTGACCAGGTTGCGGCCGAAGTCCCACATCAGGCCGCCGCCGCTGTGCGCGTCGTCCATGACCTCCGTGAACGCCGCCACGAAACGGTCCACCTCCGCCTCCCCGATGACCAGCGGCGGAATCAGCTTGATCACTTCCAGGTGGTCGCCGGAGACCTGGGTGAGGATGCGGTGCTTGTGCAGCAGCGGCACCACGACCATCTGGGCGAAGAGCCCCTTGCGGGCGGCCTGGAGCACGGTCCAGCGGCTGCGGAGCTTCAGCGAGGCGGGCCGGCCGAACTCGATGCCGATCATCAGCCCGCGCCCGCGCACCTCGTGCAGCAGCTCGTAGCGGTCCACCAGCGCCGCGAGGCGCTCCCGCAGCAGATCGCCGGTGCGCCGGGCGTTCGCGACCGTCTCCTCGTCCTCCATCACCGTGAGCACCGCGAGCCCCGCCGCCATGGCCTGGGCGTTGGAGCCGAAGCTCGCGGAGTGGACCAGGACCCGGTCCATGGAGGAGTAGACCTTGCGGAAGATCCAGTCCTTGCCGAGCGTGGCGCCGACCGGCACATAGCCGCCGGAGAGCGCCTTGGCGACACAAACGAGGTCGGGCTCGACACCGTCCTCGTGCTGGTAGGCGTAGAAGTCGCCGGTCCTGCCCAGCCCCGTCTGCACCTCGTCGGCGATCAGGAGCGCCTTGTGCCGGTGCAGCAGCTCCTGGGCCTCGCGCAGGAAGCCGGGCGGCGCGGCGTTCACCCCCTTGCCCTGGATGGGCTCCACGACCAGGGCCGCGACATCCCCGCGTTTGAGCTCCCGGCGCAGCGCGTCCAGGTCGCCCAGCTCGATCGGGGTGTCGGGCAGCAGCGGGGCGAAGCCGTCCCGGAAGCCGCTCTCGCCGTTGACCGACAGGGAGCCGGTGGTCAGCCCGTGGAAGGCGTGGGTGCAGTACAGGACGCGGGGCTTCCCGGTGGCGTACCGGGCGAACTTCAGCGCCGTCTCGACCGCTTCCGTACCGCTGTTGCCGAAGAAGACGCGGTCCAGGTGCGGGCTGTGGCCGAGCAGCTTCTCGGCGAGCAGGCCGGGCAGCGGCTGGCAGTCGAAGCGGGTGAGGTCGGCGAGCTGGGCGTCGAGCACGTCGTGCAGGGCCTTGCGGACGACCGGGTGGTGCCGGCCGAGCCCCATCACGCCGAACCCGGCGAGCATGTCGAGGTAGTCGTTGCCCTCGGCGTCCCAGAAGTACGCGCCCTCGGCCCGCTCGTAGACCTTGTCGAAGCCGATGGTGTGCAGCATGCGCGGCAGCTGGTGGTTGAGGTGGCGCGCGTGCAGCTCGTACCGCTCGCCGCCGCGCTCCGCCAGGAGCCGTCCCAGGTCGAAACCCTGGGGCCCGCCGTCCGTCATCGCCCGCTCTTCTCCTTCGGTACGTTCGGTCGAGTCGGTACGTTCCCCGAGGGGGCCGGGGCCACCGGCCCCCTCGCCGGCATCAGGTCACCGGTTCCCGCTCACGCTCTCCCGTGCCGCGCGCAGCGACTCCTTGAGGGAGCCCATGGTCGCGAGGACGGCCGTGGGTTCGTAGCCGCAGTGCGCCATGCAGTTGGCGCAGCGCGGGTCCTTGCCCCGGCCGTACTTCTCCCAGTCGGTCTCCTCGATGAGCTGACGGTACGTCGGAACGTAGCCGTCGTTCATCAGGTAGCAGGGGCGCTGCCAGCCGAAGAGCGAGTAGTTGGGGATGGCCCACGCGGTGCAGGGGAAGTCCGCCTTGCCCTCCAGGAAGTCCAGGAAGAGCGGCGAGTGGTTGAGCCGCCAGCGGGCCCGGTTGCCGCCCGCGAAGGCCTTCTTGAAGAGTTCGCGGGTCTGGTCGACGCCGAGGAAGTGCTCCTGGTCGGGCGCCTTCTCGTAGGCGTAGGCGGGCGAGATCATCATCTCGTCGACCTTCAGGTCGTCGTTGAGGTAGTTGAGGACCTCGATGATGGTCTGCGGGGTGTCGGTGTTGAAGAAGGTGGAGTTGGTGGTGACGCGGAAGCCGCGCCGCTTGGCCTCCTTCATCGCCTCCACGGCTTCGTCGAAGACGCCTTCCTTGGCGACCGACTCGTCGTGCCGCTCCCGCAGCCCGTCGATGTGCACGGCGAAGGCGAAGTAGGGCGACGGGGTGAACTTGTCGAGCTTCTTGCGCATGAGCATCGCGTTGGTGCAGAGGAAGACGTACTTCTTCTTCGCGACGAGCTGGCGCACGATCTCGTCGATCTGCGGGTGCATCAGCGGCTCGCCGCCCGCGATGGAGACCATGGGGGCACCGGATTCGAGCACCGCGCCCACTGCCTGCGCGACCGGCATGCGCTGCTTCAGGACACCCGCCGGGTGCTGGATCTTCCCGCACCCCTCGCACGCGAGGTTGCAGGCGAACAAGGGCTCCAGCTCGACGATCAGCGGGAACTTCTCACGCCTGCGGAGCTTCTGTTCGAAGAGATACGTCGCAACCTTGATGGACTGACGGAGCGGCATGGCCATCTGGCTCACCTCCTGGGGAGCAGTAAAGAACGGTGCCATTCGTAGAAAGCCGGAAGGACGGCACGGAGAACGCGGAAGGCCGATATTCCTCCGCGGACCGTGCCGATGCGGACGAGCTCATGCTCTGGAGCGTCCACGACCACCCGGACGGCCGCAACCGGGCGTGGCCCGTGGCACAGGGCGGTGCGCAGTGTCGCGGCGGACTCCATGTCCACCGCGATGGCCCCGGTGGACCGCAGCGCCGCCCGCTCGGGGCCGCGTACGACGTGGTCGGAGCCGGCCACGAGGCCGGTGTGGACGGTGCTGCCGGGGGCGGCACGGGCCAGGGCTGCGACCAGCAGCCCGGTGCCGGCACAGGGGGTGTCGCCGTCCGCGTCCCGGGTCTCCTCGGCGACCACCAGGTCCCCGGGGTGCATCCCGGGGGCCAGGCCGGCGCAGAAGCCGGAGGCGATGACGGCGGCGTCCGGTACGCCACCGGGGGCCAGGACCGCCGCCACGGCCGCCTCCGCCGCCCGGGGGCCCATGCCGGTCCTCAGGATCCGCACCGGCCCCCCGGGGCGCTTGCCGCTGCGCAGGGCCAGCTGCTCGATGCCCAGTGCGCAGGCGACCAGCAGCGGCGTCGTGGGGGCCGCGGCCCTCGGTGCTCCGGCCATCAGGCGCCCTCGGCCGCGCCCGTACGGTCGGCGAACGGGTCGCCGTACACGTAGCGCCCGAGTGCCGTGAGGGGGAAGACCTGGCGGTAGAGGTGGTAGTTGATGGAGAAGTCCCAGGGGAAGCCGGTGCCGGTGAAATACGGCTCGTCCCAGGAGCCGTCGGCCTGCTGGGCCCCGGTCAGCCAGGTGATCCCGCGGGTGACGGCCGGGCTGTCGCGACGGCCGGCGGCGAGCAGGGCGAGCAGGGCCCAGGCGGTCTGGGAGGCGGTGGACTCGCCGTGCCCGATCCACTTCTCCTCCTGGTACGAACGCAGATCCTCGCCCCAGCCGCCGTCGTCGTTCTGCACCGATTCCAGCCAGGTCACCGCCCGGCGGATCGCGGGGTGGGCGGCGGGCAGTCCGGCGGCGACCAGCGCGGGGACCACCGACCCCGTCCCGTACACGTAGTTGACGCCCCAGCGCCCGAACCAGGCGCCGCACGCCTCCTGTTCGGCCAGCAGCCACTCGATGCCCCGTTGCGTACGGGGGTGTCGGGCGCGGCCCTCGACGGCGAGCATCTCCACCACATGGCCGGTGACGTCGGCGGAGGGCGGGTCGATGACCTCGCCGAAGTCGCAGAACGGCAGGCGGTTGGGGAAGGAGCTGGTGTTGTCGGCGTCGAACGCGCCCCAGGCCCCGTTGCGGGACTGCATCCCGAGGTTCCAGCGCACCCCGCGCTCGATGGCGGCCTCCACCCGGGCGGGGTCGGGGTGGCGCACCCGGCGCAGCGCCAGGACGACTTCGGCGGTGTCGTCGATGTCCGGGTAGTTGTCGTTGTGGAACTCGAACGCCCAGCCCCCGGGGGCGAGTTCGGGTTTTCGTACGGACCAGTCGCCGGGGCGGGTGATCTCCTCGGCCAGCATCCAGTCGGCGGCCTTCACCAGCGCCGGGTGGTCGGGTCTGAGCCCGCCGTCGACCAGGGCGATGGTCGCCAGGCAGGTGTCCCAGACGGGCGACTGGCAGGCCTCGACCATCCGGGCCCCGTCCTCGCGGCGGACGGCGAACCGGTCCAGCGAGGCCAGCCCGGCGCGCATCACCGGGTGGTCCAGGTCGTAGCCGAGCAGGTGCAGGGCGATGATGGAGTAGACAGCCGGGGGCTGGATGCCGCCCCAGCAGCCGTCGTTCTCCTGGCGTTCGATGATCCAGCGGGCCGCCATGTTCATCGCGACGCGGCGCAGCGGGCGCGGGGCGACCTTGTGGTAGAGGTGCAGCCCCTTGTCCAGGCGCTGGAAGAGGCCGTCCCAACTGGCCGCCGGGGCAAGCTTCCTGGGCGGGTTCGGGTGGGCGGGGTCGGTGTGCAGCTCGTCCAGGGCGAAGGGCGCGGGCCGCACGGGGCGCTTCGCGGAGACGATGGTGAGGGGAACGATGGTCTGCCGGGCCCAGCAGCCGAAGTCATAGATGTTGAGCGGGACCCACGTGGGGAAGAACATGAGCTCGGGCGGGAGTTCGGGGAGGTCGTCCCACTTCCACCAGCCGAACAGCGCCAGCCAGATCCGGGTGAAGACGCGGGCGGCGGCGATGCCGCCCTGCTCCCTGATCCAGGCGGAGGCGCGTGCCATGTGCGGCTCGTCGGGGCGGTCCCCGGCCAGCCGGAGGGCCACGTAGGCCTCGATGGTGGCGGAGAGGTCGCCCGGTCCGCCGTAGAAGGTGTTCCAGGTGCCGTCACCGAGCTGTTCGCCCCGGATGAAGAGGGAGGCCGCTCGGGTGGTCTGCGGGTCCTGGATCCCGAGGAACTGGCGCAGGAGCAGGTCCTCGGCGTCCATCGTGACGTTGGTGGCCAGGTCGCCCTTCCACCAGCCCTGCTCGTCCTGTCTGCCGAGGAGGTGCTCCACGGAGCGTTCCGCGGCCCGCCGCGCGGCGGCGAGCACGTCGTCCGCGGCGATCGTCGTGTCGGCCGGATGTCCTGCCTGGGCCGCGGAGAAGTTCGCGGCCCCGGTGGATCCATCGGTCGTCGCTGTCATGAGCTTCCCCTTACGTGCAGTGGTTTCTCTGCTGTGCTGGGGTCTCCGTCGGCCGACGCCCCGGTCAGGGCGCCGGCCGGCGACTGCGAGTCATATGCGGGTGCTGGTCATCTCTTGCGCACCACCACGAAGTCCGCGAGCGCGGTGAGCTGCGCCCGTACCTGATGCGGCATGTCGACACCGTGCAGCGCCTCGATGGCGACCGCGTGCTGACGACGGGCTTCCTGTGCGGTCCACTCGCGGCCGCCCGCCTCCTCGATGAGGGCCGCGCGGGCGGCGAACTCCTCTTCGGAGAAGCTGTCGAAGTCATTGCTCTTGGCGTCGGCGGCGAGCAGTTCGCCGAGCCGCTCGGAGGCCGGTCCGCCCGCGGCGAGCGCGGCGACGACCGGGAGGGACTTCTTGCGCTGGCGCAGGTCGCTCCAGGTCTGCTTGCCGGTGGCCTCCGGGTCGCCCCAGATGCCGAGCAGGTCGTCGACGGCCTGGAAGGCGAGGCCGAGGTGGTGGCCGTACGCCTCCAGGGTGTCGGCGGTGCGGTCGTCGGCGCCGCCGAGCACCGCGCCGATGGAGACCGCGCAGGCCAGCAGGGCGCCGGTCTTGTTGCCCTCCATCTCCAGGCACTCCTCGACGGTGACCCGCTCGCGGTGCTCGTAGGAGATGTCCTGGGCCTGCCCGTCGATGAGCTTGCGGGTGGCCGAGGTCAGCCGGCGGGCCGCGCGGCCCGACTCGACCGTGCCGAGCTCCAGCAGGATGTCGTAGGCCAGGGCGAAGAGCGCGTCGCCGACCAGGATCGCCTGGGCGGGGCCGTGCACCTTCCATACGGTGTCGCGGTGGCGGCGCTGCTCGTCGCCGTCCATCAGGTCGTCGTGCAGCAGCGAGAAGTTGTGCACGAGTTCGACCGCCACGGCGCCGGGGACGCCCGCTTCGGCGGGGGCGCCGGCCACCTCGGCCGACAGCAGGGCGAGCGCGGGGCGCACGGCCTTGCCGCCGTCACCGTCCGAGGGCCGTCCGTCGGCGTCGATCCAGCCGAAGTGGTAGGCCGCGACGGTGTCCATGGGCGGCGCCAGCCGGTCCACGGCAGCCCGCAGCACCGGCGCTGACAGGGCTCGTCCGCGCTCCAGAAGCGCGGTGACGTCCGTGGTCTGCGCCACGGTGTCGGAAGCCGGATTCGCCGGGGTCACTGACTCTCCTCTTGTTCCGGTGGTACTGCTCATGCCGCCTCCTGCAGCGGATGTCCATGGGGGCGGCCGAGGTCGTGGAGGGCTGTGTCGGCGGCCTGGAAGCCGCTGCGCACGGCGCCCTCCATCGTCGCGGGCCAGCCCGTGGCGGTCCATGCGCCCGAAAGGTGCAGTCCGGGCACCCGGGTCCGGGGGCCGGGGCGCAGCCGGCCGACGCCCGGGGCGGGCGCGAAGGTGGCGGTGCGCTCCCGGGTGACGAAGAAGTCCGCGATGCCCGCGCCGCGCGCGGCGGGCAGGAGCCGCTCCAGCTCGGGCAGGTAGCGGGTGCGCAGCTCGGCCACGGGGAGGTCGATCTCGTCCTGGGAGGCGGACTGCGAGACCGCCAGATACTGCCCCGGGCCCGTGAGTCCCGAGGCGTGGGTACGGTCGAAGACCCACTGGACCGGGGAGCCGATCGCGGCGAAGAACGGGCGGCGCAGCACCTTGCGGTCGTAGACGACGTGCACGTTGAGGATGGGTGCGTCGTCGATCTCCAGGAGCAGCTCCGGCTCGTCCAGGGCGCCCTCGGGCAGCAGGGCGTGCGTCTCGCTCTGCGGTACGGCGAGGACGACGGTGTCGGCGGTGATCCGCTCCCCCGCGCTCTCGACGCTCCAGCGGCCGTCCCCGGTGCGGGTCAGGGACCCCACCTTGGCGCGCAGCTCGGTGCGGACGCCTGCCGTGTCGAGCGCCTTGCGGGCCAGGGTGTCGTGCAGCTCGCCGAGCGGCACCGTGGCCCAGCCGATGTCGGCGGCGCCGGGATCGGAGAGCAGGCCGGTTTGGAAGACCTTGGCGGCCAGGGCCATGGAGGCGTTGGGGGCGGTGGCGTTGAGGGTGGCGACGCCGACGAGGTCCCAGAGCGCCTCGATGGTGCGCTCCGACTGGCCGTGCCGCTTCAGCCAGGTGGCGAAGTCGATGCGGTCGAGGGCCGGGTCGGCGGGGTCGAGGCGGCCGAGCGCGAGGGCGGCGCGGCCGACGTTCGCCTTCTCGGTGAGGGAGAGGTGCGGGTAGGCCGCGAGGCCCCCGGCCAGGTGCAGCGGTACGGGCAGGGCGGTGCGCCGCAGTCGTCCCAGGCGGGGTCCCGCGGGGCGGCCGACGTCCAGGACGGGGACGTCCAGGCGGTCCTGGAGGGGGGCGAGGTGGGCGCCCTCGACCCGGTCGAGGAACCAGCGGTAGCCGGTGCAGCAACGCAGGTAGACGTGCTGGCCGTTGTCGACGGTGAGGTCGCCGCGCTGGAAGGAGAAAGCGAGGCCGCCGAGGCGGGGCCGCCCTTCCAGCAGGGTCACCTCCAGCCCGGCGTCGGCGAGACGCAGAGCCGCCGTGATGCCGGCGAGTCCCCCTCCGACGACGACCGCGACGGGGCGGGTGGTCTCCTCGCTCATGCCTGCCCCTCTCGCCGGGTCGTCACCGATCGCCGGGTCGTTCCGGATGGAATCGTCGCAGTCGTGGACGCGCCGGGCCACCGGAGGGTCGACCGGGCGCCGGACCCGCACCGGCGCATCAGGCCCGCCCCCGGGAGGTCAGCCGCGAGACATGGCGGGCGTCCAGGCCGGAGAGGCCGCGCACCGCGACGTACGCCTTCTCGTGGCCGGGCAGCGAGACCCGGCCGCGCAGCACGGCCTGCGGGTCGCGCTCGATCCGGTCGAGGAGGCGGCGGTAGATCCCGGCCATGGCGGCGACGCAGGCGCCGCTGCGGCGGTCGAGCATCGGCAGGAGGCGGTACCCCTCGGCGAACAGGGCGCGGGCCCGGCGCACCTCGAAGTGGATGAGGCCCGCGAAGTCGGAGCCGGGCGGCGGGGTGGTGCGGTGGAAGCCGTCGGAGCAGCCGAATTTGGCCAGGTCGTCGGCGGGGAGGTAGGTGCGCCCGTTGCCGGCGTCCTCGCGGACGTCGCGCAGGATGTTGGTGAGCTGGAGGGCGAGGCCGAGGGTGTCGGCGTACTCCGGGGCCCGCTCGGCGCCGGGTGCGCCCGGTTCGGTACCGAAGACGCCGAGGCTGAGGCGTCCGATGGCGCCCGCGACACAGCGGCAGTAGGTCTTCAGGTCGTCCCAGGTCTCGTACGTGGCGCCGCGGACGTCCATCAGGACGCCGTCGATCAGCTCGTCGAGGCCGCCCAGCGGCAGCGGGAACCGGCGGGCGGCGTCGGTGAGGGCGACGGCCACCGGGTCGGTGTCGTCGTCCTCGACCTTGCCGTGCCTGACCCGGTCGAGCAGCTCGCGGGTGCTCTCCAGCCGGGTCCGCTTGGTCCCCGGGTCCAGCTCTCCGTCGCCGATGTCGTCGACCCGACGGGAGAAGGCGTACAGCGCCGACATGGCCTGCCGCTTCTCGTACGGCAGCAGCCTGATGCCGTAGGCGAAGTTCCGGGCCTGCTGTCCGGTGACGGCCTCGCAGTAACTGTATGCGGCCTGCACCGGCGGCGACATGTACGTCGTCTGTCCCTCCACGGTCCGGCTCACCTCTCTCTACGCGCTCTTCGCAGGACGACTGCGACTTCGCGCAGCATGCTGGGCTTGGTGGGCCTGGGCGGCCCCGGCAGTACGTCGAACCCGGCGGCCGAGATCGCCGTGAGGGCGGAGCGTCCCCCACCGACGAATCCGGCGAGGAGGATCTTGAGTCTGCCGTTGACGCTACCCACCAGGGGGGTGCCTTCATTCAGGAGATCGCGCGCGCGTTCGCATTCGTACGCGATCAGGGCGCGGACCGAGGCTCCGGCGGACGGTCGTGCCAGGTCAGCCTCGGTGACACGGAAGCGGTCCAGGTCCTCGGCGGGCAGATAGATCCGGTCACGTGCGAGGTCTTCGGCCACGTCCTGGAGGTGCTCGACGATCTGGAGCGCGGTGCAGACCGCGTCGGAGAGGCGTACGCGCTCCGGGCTCGTGGTGCCGGTGAGGGCGAGGACCAGGCGGCCGACCGGGTTGGCGGAGAGCTCGCAGTAGTCGGCCAGCTCCCCGTAGGTGGCGTAGCGGCGGACCTTCTGGTCCTGCCGGTTGGCCTCGATCAGGCCGAGGAAGGGTTCGGGGGTGAGCGCCCGGCGCCGCACGGTGGGGCGCAGGGCGCGCAGCAGGGGGTGGTACGGCTCCTGGCCGGTGGTGGCGAAGACCCGGTGCAGGTCGGCCTCGAACGCGTCGAGCATGGTGAGGCGGTCGTCGCTCTGCTCCGGCTCCAGGCCCAGGTGGCGGGCGTCGGCTCCGCCGGGGGCGAGGTCGCCGTCGCCGATGTCGTCGACGAGCCGGGCGTAGCCGTAGACCGCCATCAGGTCGTCGCGCCAGGCGCGGGGCAGGAAGAAGGGGGCCACGGGGAAGTTCTCCTCCGCGGCCTTGCCGAGTGTGGCGTCACCGGTGTGCGCGTGGGGGGTGGTGGTCACTGCGGACCGCCCGGCGCGGGGACGGCGAAACCACGTCGGAGCTGGAGATTTTCCGTCATTGCCGTCACATCTCCCGTTCTACACTGCTGACCCAAAACAACCCTTTTCGGACACGCCGCTCGTTCTTCCGAGTGCACTGCGGCACAGCGGGCGAAGCGCCGGGGGCGTATCACCCCACTTGCCATGAATCAGCACCGCTACAGCTTACGTTGTACAGCTCATGGGGGTGCGCCGGGGTGGAGCGCCCGCGGCACGGAGACCGCACTGCCCGTCAACCTTCCTCGTACGCCGGTGGATTGACGTCATCCGCCGGGAGGAGATCACCCCCGAGGGCGTACTGCGGGTGGCCTCCACCGCACCCGGACACCGCAGTGGCCCCCACCGGAAGAGCTCCGGCGGAGGCCACGGATGACCGGGAAGCTACTTGCGCGTCTCGCGCTCGTACGCCTTGAGGACTTCCTCGGTGGGGCCGTCCATCAGGAGCTCCCCCTTCTCCAGCCAGAGGGCCCGGTCGCAGGTGTCCCGGATCGACTTGTTGTTGTGGCTGACCAGGAAGACGGTGCCCGCCTCCTTGCGGAGCTCGCGGATCCGCTTCTCGGAGCGGATCCGGAACTTGTGGTCACCGGTGGCGAGCGCCTCGTCGATCATCAGCACGTCGTGGTTCTTGGCGGCGGCGATGGAGAAGCGCAGGCGCGCCGCCATGCCGGACGAGTACGTCCGCATCGGCAGGGTGATGAAGTCACCCTTCTCGTTGATGCCGGAGAAGTCCACGATCTCCTGGTAGCGGGAGCGGATCTCGTCCTGGGTCATGCCCATGGCCAGGCCGCCCAGCACCACGTTGCGCTCGCCGGTGAGGTCGCTCATCAGCGCCGCGTTCACGCCGAGCAGCGAGGGCTGGCCGTCCGTGTAGACATGACCGGACTCGGTCGGCAGCAGGCCGGCGATGGCCCGCAGGAGGGTCGACTTGCCGGAGCCGTTGGTGCCGATGAGGCCGATGGCCTCGCCGCGGTAGGCGGTGAAGGAGACGCCGCGCACGGCGTGCACCTTCCTGACCCCGCGCGGCTCGCCCTTGCCCTTGCGCATGATGCGGCTCAGCGCCGCGGTGGCGCTGCCCCGGCCGCCGCCGGTGCCGTTGACCCGGTAGACGATGTGGACATCGTCCGCGATGACCGTGGGAATCCGTCCCTGCGTGTTGTCCTCAGCCACGGCCGTACCGTTCCTCTGCCTTCCAGAAATACACGAATCCGACGACGCCCAGCAGCAGGGCCCAGCCGATGCCGACGGCCCAGACGTGGTCCGGCAGGTTCTCGGAGCCGTACCCGTCGATCATCGCGAAGCGGACCAGGTCGATGTAGATCGCCGCCGGGTTGTACTGGAGGACGTCCGCGATCCACTGCGGCTTGTCCTTGAGCATCACCGGGATGGAATACATGACGCCCGAGGCGTACATCCAGGTCCGCATGATGAAGGGCATCAGCTGGGCCAGGTCGGGCGTCTTGGAGCCGAGCCGGGCCATCACCAGGGCCAGGCCGGTGTTGAAGGTGAACTGGAGGATCAGCGCGGGGACCATCAGCAGCCACGACAGCGAGGGGTAGCTGCCGAAGATGACGGCGACGGAGACCAGCACGATCAACGAGAACAGCAGCTGCTGGAGCTGCTGGAGCGAGAACGAGATGGGCAGCGAGGCCCGGGGGAAGTGCAGGGCCCGGACCAGCCCGAGGTTGCCGGAGATGGACCGGACACCCGCCATCACCGAGCTCTGGGTGAAGGTGAAGACGAAGACGCCGGTGACCAGGAACGGCACGAAGACGTCGTCGGGAATCCCCTCCCTGGTCCCCAGGATGATGCCGAAGATCAGGTAATAGACAGCGGCGTTCAGAAGAGGGGTGACCACCTGCCACAGCTGGCCCAGTTTGGCCTGGCTGTACTGGGCGGTCAGCTTCGCCCGGGAGAAGGCCAGGATGAAGTGGCGCCGCCCCCAGAGCTGTCGCATGTACGCGAACAGCCCCGGCCGGGCGCCGCTCACGGTCAGGCCGTACTTGGCGGCCAGCTGGGCCGCGCCGAGGCCCTCGTCGGCGGACGGAGGGGTCCCGAGGGCCACCCCACCGTCGTGGGTCGTCTCACTCACAAGTTGAAACTCTCGTCATCACGCGCAGCCAGTCGCGGGCGCGGCTCAGGCGGACAGGTTCCGGAAAGAAAATACGCCTCATGGTCTCAGAGGAAAGAGTCTCAGATGACCGGAGGTCGGCCCAGCCTCGTCAGCCGCCACACCGTACGCCACTTCATCGGGCGCCGGGGCCCGCAGGGCGTCGACCAGCCCTCCCGGAAACCGCCGAACCACGCCTTCAGCGCGGGCGGCGACGGGCGCCTGACCAGGGTCAGCAGCAGCCAGACCCCCACATAGAGGGGGACGAGCGAGGCGGGCAGGTTGCGGCGGGCGAGCCAGACCCGGTTGCGGGCCACCATGCGGTGGTGGACCGCGTGCCGGGAGGGGGCGGTGGTGGGGTGGTTCAGCACCATGTCCGCGCGGTAGTCGATCATCCAGCCCGCGTCCAGCGCCCGCCAGGCCAGGTCCGTCTCCTCGTGGGCGTAGAAGAACTCCTGCGGCAGCGGGCCGACCTCGGCCAGCACCCGGGTGCGTACGGCGTTGGCGCCGCCGAGGAAGGTCGTCACGCGCGAGGAGCGCATCGGGTCGGCCGCCCGGAGCCGGGGCACGTGCCGGCGCTGGGTGGCGCCCGTGTCCGGGTCGGTGATCCGGAAGGTGATGATGCCCAGCCTCGGGTCCGCCTCGAACGCCTGCCGGCAGAGCTCGGCGGTGTCCCGGTCGGGGAGCAGCCCGTCGTCGTCGAGGAAGAGCAGGGCGTCCACGTCCGCGCCGGAGGGGCCGAACGCCTCGATGCCGACGTTGCGGCCACCGGGGATGCCCAGGTTCTCGGGCAGCTCCACGGTCCGTACACCGGCCGGGAGGTCCGGGACCGGTGCCCCGTTGCCGACCACCACGACCTCGATCCGGTCACCGTCCTGTGCGGTGACCGAGTCGAGGAGGGCGCGGAGCTCCTCGGGGCGGTTGCCCATGGTGATGATCACCGCGCCCAGTTTCATGGGAAAGGTCACTTCAGCCTGCTGGACGCCAGGACGGACACCAGGTGCAGCAGGGTCTGCAGCAGCGCGATGCCGGCCAGGACGGCCGTGGCCAGACGGGTGTAGAAGAGGTCGCCGCCGATCGTGTCCACGATCGCCACCAGGAGGATCAGCAGCGAGGCCTCGATGCCGAGGATCAGCCGGTGGAACTTGAGCGCCCCGGCCGCCCGGCGGGCCAGCGCCATGCCGGAGGAGCGCGGCTCGGACGCCGCCTCCTTGACCGGCGGCAGACCGCCCTGGTGGCGGGCCACGCCGACCAGGTCCGTCTCGGCCTTGACCAGGATCGCGCCGAGGGCGGCGAGGGTCCCGAGGAACGCCCAGAGCCAGTCGGTCCGGCCCTCGCCCCAGATGTCCGCGGCGCGCAGGCCGAGGCCGACGAGCACCGCCGCGTCGCACAGGTAGGCGGCGACCCGGTCGAGGTAGACCCCGCTGAGCGAGTACTGCTTCTTCCAGCGGGCCAGCTCGCCGTCGACGCAGTCGAACAGCAGGTAGAGCTGGACCATCAGCACGCCGAGCAGGGCGCCCGGTATGCCCGGCAGCAGCAGGGCCGGGGCGGCCAGGACACCGGCCAGCGTCATCACGTACGTGACCTGGTTCGGCGTGACCCGGGTGTTCACCAGGTAGCGGTCCACACGCAGGGAGACCTCGCGCATGTACATGCGCCCGGCCCAGTGCTCGCCGCTGCGCCGGTCCTTCACCCCCGGAGGGTGCACGACCGGGCGGAGTTCAGCTACTGATGGTCGTCGCATAGTCGGCGTACGCGTCCCTGATCTGGTCGGTGGACAGGTTGAGGTGTTCCAGGACCGTGAAGCGGCCCGGTCGCGTCTGCGGCGCGAAGTCGACGGCCCTGACGAACTCGTCGACGCTGAACCCGATCTCCGCCGGCAGGACCGGCAGACCGTGGCGGCGCAGATTCGAAGCCATCAGGAGGGCCTCCTGACGGGCGCCCCGCAGATGCATGGCGAAGCAGGCGCCGAGGCCGACCTGTTCGCCGTGGCTGGCCGCGCGCTGCGGATACAGCAGGTCGAAGGCGTGGTTGATCTCGTGGCAGGCCCCGGAGGCCGGACGCGAGTCGCCCGCTACCGACATCGAGATGCCGGTCAGCACGAGCCCCTCGGCCAGCACCTTGAGGAAGGCGTCGTCGCCGACCCCGCCGGGGTGGCGCAGCACGGCCTCGCCGGCCTGGCGGGCCATCGCGGCCGCGAGACCGTCGATCTCCTCGCCGTTGATCTCGTGGGCCAGCTCCCAGTCCGCGACGCAGGAGATGTTCGAGACCGCGTCGCCGATGCCGGAGCGGACGTAGCGGGCGGGCGCCTCACGGATCACGTCGAGGTCGATGACGACGGCGATCGGGGTGGGCACCCCGTAGGAGCCGCGCCCGTTGTCGTTGTCCAGCGTGGCCACCGGGGAGCACAGGCCGTCGTGGGAGAGGTTCGTCGCGACGGCGACCATGGGCAGGCCGACCCGTGCCGCGGCGTACTTCGTCACGTCGATGATCTTTCCGCCGCCGAGGCCCACCACCGCGTCGTAGCGGTTGCCCTTGATGTCGTCGGCGAGCTTCACGGCGGAGTCGATCGTGCCGTCGGAGACCGGGTACCAGTCGGCACCGGGCAGATCGGGGGCGAGCCGGTCCCGCAGGGCGCGCCCGGAGCCGTCGCTGATCGCGATGGCCAGCTTGCCCGAGGAGGAGATCCGCTGATCGGCCAGGAGACCCGCCAGATCGTCCATGGCGCCGCGCCGGATGTCGACGACGACCGGGGACGGAATGAGCCGGGTCAGTACTGGCACGCGATCTGCCTGCCCCTCTGGAGGTCGTCGTGGTTGTCGATCTCGACCCAGGTCACGGTGCCGATGGGGGCCACGTCCACGGTGAAGCCGCGGTTGACGAGCTCCTGGTAGCCGTCCTCGTAGTAGAGGTCGGGGTCGCGCTCGAAGGTGGTCCTCAGCGCGTCCGCGAGCTCCTCGGCGGCCTCGGCCTCGATGAGGGTGACGCCGATGTACTCACCGGTCGCGGTGGCCGGGTCCATCAGCTTGGTGATGCGCGAGACGCCCTTGCCCTCCTCGGTGATGACCTTCATCTCCTCGTCGGCGAGGCTCTTCTCGGTGTCGAGCGCGAGGATGATCCTGCGGCCCTCGCCACGGGCGGCCAGGAGGGTCTTCTCGACGGAGACCGGGTGCACGGTGTCGCCGTTGGCGAGGATCACTCCGCGCTTGATGACGTCCCGGGCGCACCACAGGGAGTAGGCGTTGTTCCACTCCTCGGCCTTGTCGTTGTCGATGAGCGTGAGGGTCAGGCCGTACGTCTCCTCCAGCTCGGCCTTGCGGGACCGGACGGCCTCCTTGCGGTAGCCGACGACGATCGCGACCTCGGTGAGTCCGACCTCCGCGAAGTTGGCGAGCGTGAGGTCGAGGACCGTCTTGTCGCCGTCGACAGGGACGAGCGCCTTGGGGAGCGTGTCCGTGTAGGGGCGCAGACGTCGTCCTGCACCGGCTGCCAGTACGAGGCCGATCATGCGAGCTCTCCTTCGTCGTGTACGGCGGGGGCCGAGGAGGACACCCAGAAGCGGATGGACTCCACGAGCACCACCAGAGCCACGGCCACCGCGAGGGCGGTGAGGGCCGTGGTGAAACCTGAGGCGTGGGTGAGTACGGCGGCGAGGACGGCCACCAGCGCGGTACGGCCCTCGTGTCCACCGGTCGTCCGCACCAGCCAGCGGGGCGGCGCGCCGGTGCCTCCGCGGATGCGGTACACCGTGTCGTAGTGATGGTAGGCGACCGCCGAGACGAGCCCGAAGGCCGCCGGAACGGCGTGCGGGACGTCGCTGCGGGCGGCCAGCACGAGGATCGTGACGTACTCCGCGGCCCGGAAGAACGGCGGCACCAGCCAGTCGAGGGCGCCCTTGAGCGGGCGGGCGACGGCGAGGCCGGAGAGCAGGACGTACACCGCCGCCGCGACGACGGTGAGCGGGCTGCCGTACGGGAGGAGGAGTGCGGCGCCGACCATGGCCAGCGTCCCGAGCAGGGCGAGGGCCGGGGCCGTGAAGGCGCCCCGGAGCCCGGGGGCGACGGCGGCGACGGCCTGCGCGAGGGGGCCGGAGTCGGCCAGATCGGCCAGGGCCCGCGCGGCACGGTCGGTGCGCCGGGCCTTACGGGTCAGCGAGCGCAGCAGCCGGCCCGCCGTGGTGTAGCAGGCGGCCAGGGAGCAGCCGACGAGCAGGGCGTAGAAGACGATGCGCGGGGTGGTGAGCGCGGTGAGCACCGCGATCATGGCCCAGCGTTCGCCGATCGGCAGCACGATCATCCGGCGCGCCCAGACCGTCCAGCCGACGCTGTCGAGCTTGTCGGAGAGGGCCGCGGTGGGGCTGGTGTTGGCGACCGCGTCGTGATTGGCCTCGTTGAACGAGAAGTCCACGACATGGCGGCAGGCCTGGAGGACCATCGCGCCGAGTGCCAGGACCCATACGTCGTCGCCGCCGCGGACGGCGCCGATGGCGAGTCCGGCGTAGAACGCGTACTCCTTGGCCCGGTCGAAGGTGGCGTCCAGCCAGGCGCCCATCGTGGAGTACTGCAACGAGTAGCGGGCGAGCTGCCCGTCGGCGCAGTCCAGGACGAACGAGAACAGGAGCAGGATCCCGGCGGCGATGTAGCCGCCCCGGGTGCCGGTCGCCGCGCTGCCCGCCGCGATGAGCGCGGTGATCAGGGAGGCGGTGGTGACCTGGTTCGGGGTGAGGCCCCGGCGTGCGCACCAGCGGGCGATGTAGCGGGAGTAGGGGCTGATGCAGAAGGTGGTGAAGAAGCCGTCGTGAGCCTTGACCGCGCTGCGCAGCCGTACCGCCTCGTCGTCGACCGCGGCGAGCCGGGCCGCGGCGGCGGCCTCCTGCCCGGGGTCGGTGGGCACGGCCGCGACCAGCGAACCGAGGGCGGGGCGCTGTACGGCGACGCCCTCGGCCTCCAGCGCGACGGCGATGCGGCCGGGGACGGTGCGGTCCTCGGGGGCCGGGTCGGCCTCCGGGGTGACGACGGGGGCTCCCGCGCCGACCGCGGCCGTGGTGCGGTGCAGGGCGCGCAGCAGGGCCCCTCGGGCCTCGGGCCGGGCGGTGAGCGCACCGGGGAGGGCGGCGGCGGCGAAGCGCGGGTCGGTCAGGCCGAGCCGCAGCGCGTGGAGGTGGCCCACGAAGCGCGGGTCGACGAGGGCGACCCGGCGGCCGGCCGGGACTGCGGCGAGGAGTGCTGCGGCGTCACCGGCGTCACCGGCACTGAGCACGTCGAAGCCCAGGGACCTCAGGTCGTCGGTGAGCGACGACCCGGGTACCGGCGTACCGGTGAGGATGGCGGTCGACAGGCGAACTCACTCCTTGGCACTGACGTGGACGACACACGGGGGCACGGCCACGAGACGGGCCGGCGGCATGTCGGCTGAGGCTATCGGATGAACGGAAGGCCGAGTTCACCACCCGTTTGTGCGCTGTTCGGGTGGGACCGGTCCGGCGGGTTCCGTACGCGATCATCATCATCGATCGGTGCCCTGGCCTACAAACCGCCGGTCGGGCCGGTGGGCGCGACGCAGGGTCTTTCGTTTGGATCAGGCCGGATCAGGGAGCGGGGTCCGGTGCGTGCAGCTGCAAGGCGGAGGATTGAGGCAACGCGGAGCGTTGGTGATTGACGACAACGCCGCAGATGCGCGTGCCGGACCCCGCGAGCCCGGCATGGTCCAAACGAGAGGCCCTAGGCTGGCGTTCATGACATGGCTGATCACAGGCGGGGCGGGATACATCGGGGCACATGTGGCGCGGGCCATGGTCGCGGCGGGAGACCGGGTCGTGGTGCTCGACGACCGCTCGACGGGCGTCGTGGGCCGGCTGCCGGAGGCCGTCACGCTGGTGGAGGGCTCGGCCTCGGACCGGGCGCTGCTGGACAAGGTGCTCGCCGACCACGCGGTGAGCGGTGTGGTGCATCTCGCGGCGAAGAAGCAGGTCGGCGAGTCCGTGGAGAAGCCCCTGCTGTACTACCGGGAGAACGTCGCCGGGCTGGCCGTGCTGCTGGAGGCCGTGGTCGCGGCGGGTGTGCGCCGCTTCCTCTTCTCGTCGTCGGCGGCCGTCTACGGCGTACCGGACGTGGAGCTGATCACCGAGGAGGCGCCCTGCCTGCCGATCAACCCGTACGGCGAGACCAAGCTGGCCGGGGAGTGGTTGGTGCGGGCGACCGGGAAGGCGCACGGGCTCTCCACCGCCTGTCTGCGGTACTTCAACGTGGCGGGCGCGGCCGGGCCCGAGCTGGCGGACACCGGGGTCTTCAACATCGTCCCGATGGTCTTCGACCGGCTGACGCGCGGTGAGGCGCCCCGGATCTTCGGCGACGACTACCCGACGCCCGACGGCACCTGTGTCCGTGACTACATCCACGTCGCCGACCTGGCCGACGCCCACCTCGCCGTGGCGCGTGAGCTGGCCGTGCGCGAGGGCGGTGATCTGACGCTGAACGTCGGCCGGGGCGAGGGCGTGTCGGTACGGGAGCTGATCGACGTGATCGTCGAGGTGACCGGGCGCGCGGTGGAGCCGGTGGTGGAGCCGCGCCGCCCCGGTGACGCGGCGAGGGCCGTGGCCTCGGACGCCCGGATGGTGCGGGAGCTGGGGTGGACGGCCCGCCGGGACGTCCGCTCGATGGTGGAGTCGGCCTGGGAAGGGTGGTGCCTGCACCACCCCGAGGCCCGCGCGTGATCTCTTCACGAGACCCCTGCCGGCCTCCCTACGGCTCTGACCTGCGGAACGTTTCCGCAGGTCAGAGCAGATGACAACGGTGTTCAGTCCCGTGTTGCCCGATACCCCCCACCCGTAGTTCACTGGCTGGCGTCGGGCGGTTTCGCCGACGCTGTCGCACGGACCTGGAGGCGTTTCGCATGGGGGCTGGCCACGATCACGGGCACACGCACGGCGGGCCGCCCCCGACGGGCACGGCGGCCGCCGCGTACCGGGGCAGGCTCCGGGTGGCCCTGGGGATCACGCTGAGCGTGATGGTCGTCGAGATCGTCGGCGGGGTGCTCTCCGACTCGCTGGCCCTGATCGCGGACGCCGCCCACATGGCCACCGACGCGCTGGGACTGGGGATGGCGCTGCTCGCCATCCACTTCGCCAACCGGCCGGCCGGGCCGAACCGCACCTTCGGCTTCGCCCGCGCCGAGATCCTGGCGGCGCTCGCCAACTGCCTGCTGCTGCTCGGGGTCGGCGGATACCTGGTCTTCGAGGCGGTCGAGCGGTTCATCACCCCGGCCGAGACGAAGGGCGGCCTGGCCATCACGTTCGCCGCGGTCGGCCTGGTGGCCAACATCGTCTCCCTCTCCCTGCTGACGCGTGGACAGAAGGAGAGCCTGAACGTGCGGGGCGCCTACCTTGAGGTGCTGGCCGACACCCTGGGCTCGGTCGCGGTGATCATCTCGGCGGGCGTCATCATGGCGACCGGCTGGCAGGCCGCCGACCCGATCGCCTCCCTGGTGATCGGCCTGATGATCGTCCCCCGGACGGTGAAGCTGCTGCGGGAGACCCTGAACGTGCTGCTGGAGGCGGCGCCCAAGGGAGTGGACATGGCGGAGGTGCGGGCCCACATTACGGCTCTGCCCGGTGTCCTGGGCGTCCACGACCTGCACGCCTGGACGATCACGTCGGGGATGCCGGTGCTCTCCGCGCATGTGGTGGTGCGCCAGGAACTGCTGGACTCGATCGGGCACGAGAAGGTGCTGCACGAGTTGCAGGGCTGCCTCGGGGACCACTTCGACGTGGCGCACTGCACCTTCCAGCTGGAGCCGAGCGGTCACGCGGAGCACGAGGCGCATCTCTGCCACTGAGCCGGGCGCGGGGGCGGTGTTAAGGTGATTTCGCTGAGACGTTCGAGTCTCGCGGTGGCCGGTCCCCGGTGACACCGGGACCTTTCGAGAGGAGCTGAGGTTGATGACGGTCGCGACGACGCCTTCCCGGCGCGGCATTCGATCCTTCCTCCTCTCCCGGGTCTCCGGCTAGGTCCCCTTCTTCCCGGATCGGGCCGGAGCCCTCGCACCCAAAGGGTTTCCACGTTGACCGACCACACCGACGCCTCGCTCACCGAGGCGTTCTTCACCCTGCACCACCGCCTTCCCCGGCAGAGCCCCGGCTCCGACGCCACCACGCGTCGGCTGCTGGCTCTGACCGGACCGCTGCCCGACTCCCCGCGCGTCCTCGACCTGGGCTGCGGCCCCGGCCGTGCCGCCCTGCTGCTCGCCGCCGAGGCGGGCGCCGAGGTGACCGCGGTCGACCTGCACCAGCCGTTCCTGGACGAGTTGCGCGAGGCGGCCGAGGCCCGCGGCCTGGGCGACCGTATCCGTACGGTCCGCGCCGACATGGGCGACCTCACCGGCCCCGCGTTCCCGGAGGGCTCCTTCGACCTGGTCTGGGCCGAGGGGTCGGCGTACTGCATCGGGTTCGCCACCGCCGTACGCGACTGGCAGCGGCTGCTCGCCCCGGGCGGCGCGATGATGGTCTCCGAGTGCGTCTGGACCACCGGCACGCCCTCGGCCGGGGCGCGCGCCTTCTGGGACCGCAACGGCTCCCTGCGCACCCTGCCGGAGACCACCGCGGCGGCCGTCGCCGCGGGCTGCGCGGTCTCGACGGTGCTGATCCAGCCCGACAGCGACTGGGACGCCTACTACGCCCCGCTCGCCGAACGGGTCGAGAGCGCCGACCCGACGGCCCCCGGCATGGAGTGGGCGCTCGCGGCCACCCGTGAGGAGCTGGCGGTACGGCGTGAGCACGGCGCGGAGTACGGCTACGCCGCGTACGTGCTGCGCCCGGCCCCTTCGGACCGGTGACCGGCCCCAGGATGCGGTGGCCGCGCTCCGAGGTGCCGGACGAGGGGGCCGCGGTGCCGGTCGGGAACGGTTCCGCCCCGGTCGCGGTGGGCCAGATCCGTCGGCCGGCGGCCTCGGAGGCCTGACAGCCCGTCCGCCCCGCCGCGCTCGCAGGGGCGCGGCGGGGCGGACATGCCCGGAACCGGAGTACGGACAAGCGGCTTTTGTACGGCAGACTTGACCGGACTCGAGGGGTCCGGCGCACGAGGCCGGGGACCAAAGCGAAGGATGGGTATGCCGACCACACCAGCCACCGCGACGCACAGCTCGTCGAACGGCACCGCAGAAGCGATCATGCTCGAACTGGTCGACGAGAACGGCACCACCATCGGCACCGCGGAGAAGCTGGCGGCCCACCAGCCCCCCGGGCAGCTGCACCGCGCGTTCTCCGTCTTCCTCTTCGACGAGCAAGGGCGGCTGCTGCTCCAGCGCAGGGCTCTGGGCAAGTACCACTCCCCCGGCGTCTGGTCGAACACCTGCTGCGGGCACCCCTACCCGGGCGAGGCCCCCTTCGCAGCGGCCGCCCGGCGTACGTACGAGGAACTGGGGATCGCGCCCTCGCTGCTCGCGGAGGCGGGCACGGTCCGCTACAACCACCCGGACCCGGCCTCGGGCCTGGTCGAGCAGGAGTTCAACCACCTGTTCGTGGGGATGGCGCAGGAGGAGCTGAAGCCGGACCCCGAGGAGGTCGGCGAGACGGCCTTCGTGACGGCGGCGGAGCTCGCCGGGCGGCACGCCGAGGCGCCGTTCTCGGCGTGGTTCATGACGGTGCTGGACGCGGCGCGCCCGGCCATCCGTGAGCTGACGGGGCCGTCGGCGGGCTGGTGAGCCTCGCGCGGATCGCGTACGGGGCGGTCAGAGCTGCGTCTTCAACGGCAGCGCCGCCCAGATGATCTTGCCGCCGCCGGCGGTGTGCTCCACGTCGCAGCTCCCGCCGGCCTCCGCGGTGATCTCCCTGACCAGCAGCAGCCCGCGGCCCCCCGTCTGCGCGTGGTCGGTCTCCAGCGCGGTGGGCCGGTAGGGGTGGCTGTCCTCGACCGACGCTCTGACCCAGTCGGCGCCGATGGCCACCTCGACCGCCAGCTCCGGCGAGAGCAGCGCCGCGTGCTTGACGGCGTTGGTGACCAGCTCCGAGACGATCAGCAGCAGACCCTGGAGGACGTCCTCCTCGATGGGCACGCCCTGGCGGCCCAGGAGGTCGCGCACGGCGTGCCGGGCCCGGGGCACGGACGCGTCGACGGCGGGGGCGGTGAAGCGCCACACCCCCTCGTAGGGCACGGGATCGGCAGGGGCACTCCCGGGGCTCTCCATCGTCCGGCACCAGCTCTCACTCGCACTGCACTGACTGTCGAGTAAAGAGTGTTGGGAATGGCTTGGTCCGCACCGTGCCACTGATCGGAAATAGCTGCCTATCGGCGCCATATGACCGAAGGTGCGCGATGATGCCAGGTGGTGGCCTACTTCTTTCCGTCTTCCGGGGCCTGGGGCGAACTGTCCGTAGTCGGGCCGGGTCCATCGAGCCGATCGGAGACCATGCTGACGATGCGTCGGCCGCCGATCCCGATGGCGATGAGGCCGAGGCCGTCGAACAGCAGGGCCAGCGAGAAGAAGCACCCCAGGACGTACAGGCTGCTGTGCGGCCAGTCGAACAGCACCAGCAGGCCCAGCAGCAGCCCGAAGGCCCCTTGCAGCAGCGTCCACCCCATCTGCGGACCGCGGACGACGACGCTGCCGACCAGCCGGAAGACCCCGCCGGTCAGGAAGAGCAGGGCGGCGAACATGGTGAGCGCCTCGGCGGTGCCCTCCGGGTGGCGGATGACCACGACACCCGCGGCGAGGTTCAGGGCGGCGACCACGACACCCAGCCAGAAGTAGTTCGTGCCGCGCGACTCGATCGCGTGCGCCAGACCGACGATGCCGCCGATCAGCAGCAGCCAGCCGAAGAGCAGCATCGAGGTGAGGGTGGCGACGCCGGTGTAGACCAGGCCGATGATCCCCGCGATCACCAGCAGCGTGCCGAGCAGGGCGAGCCAGCTGAAACTGCGGCTGAGCTTCCTGCCCTCGGCGGTGGGTGCGTGCTTCCTGCCGCCGGCGGCGGGTCCGGGGCTCCCGCTCCTGGCGGTCGGTCCGGGGCGCCTGTCTTCGCCGGTGGGTCCGTTCATCGACAGCTCCTTACGGTGCGTGTCCGCTGCGCGACCCCTCCTTGATCATAGGTTCGAACCCGGGGGATAGCATCCGGCGCATGGACCGTACGGAACCCCGGCTGCGCTGCTCCGTCGACGGCGGTGTCGCCACCGTCGTGATCAGCCACCCCGCCAAGCGCAACGCCATGACCGCCGCGATGTGGCGGAGCCTGCCGGAGCTGCTGGAGGAGCTGGCCGCCGACCCCGCGGTCCGGGTGCTGGTGCTGACGGGCGCCGGGGACACCTTCTGCGCCGGGGCGGACATCTCCACGCTGCGGGAGAGCGCCGGGGAGGCCCAGGCGCTGGCGGTGGCGGCCGAGGAGGCGCTGGCCGCCTTCCCCCGGCCGACCCTCGCCGCGGTGCGCGGCCACTGCGTGGGCGGCGGCAGCCAGCTCGCGGCCGCCTGCGATCTGCGGTTCGCGCGGGAGGGCGCCCTGTTCGGCGTCACCCCGGCCAAGCTCGGCATCGTCTACCCGTCCTCCTCCACCCGGCGGCTGGTCGCCCTGGTCGGTCCGGCCACGGCCAAGCACCTGCTCTTCTCCGGTGAGCTGATCGATACGGACAGGGCCCTGCGCACCGGCCTGGTGGACGAGGTGCTGCCGGCCGGCGGACTGGACGAGCGGGTGAAGGCGTACGCGGCCGTCCTGGCCTCGCGCTCCCAGCTGACGCAGGCGGCGGCCAAGGAGTTCACGGCGGGGCGGCGGGACCGGGACGCCTACTGGGCCGGTCAGGCGCGAGGCAGCGGCGACACCGCGGAGGGGGTCGCCGCCTTCCTGGAGCGCCGTGCGCCGCGCTTCACGTACACCACGGGGTGAGACGGCCGCTCGGCCCTACCGGATGAGGTGGCGGCTCCTGTACCGCCACTGCTCCACCAGGGCGGTGCACACGGAGACCAGCCGCCGCGCGCGTGCTCGCGCAGCCAGTCGGTCAGCTCCGGGTGGGAGCCGCAGGTGCCCTGTCCGCCGGGGACGAGCAGGGTGTGCGGTACGGGTGCGTGGGCCAGGCTGCTGTCGGGCACCAGGGTCAGCCCGCCGGCCGCCCGGACGGGGCCGCCGTCGAGCGAGGCGGTCCGCAGGTCGTAGGAGACGCCCGGCGCCCGGGAGGCCCCTGCGAAGACCTCCATCGGGCCGGTCGCGTCAAGACTCTGGGTGCCGTCGAAGAGGACGACGAGCACGGTTCGCTGCTTCACACCCGCCGTCCTGGGCGGCGGGCGGCCATGGCCACGATGACGAGTACCCCACCTTTCCTGCCATCGCGCGGGCCGCCGGGCGCCCCCTCTCCTCCAGGGGTTCCATGCCGTACCGACCAGTCGGTAACGTACAGGTATGAGTCTTCTTCCGGCCCGCGCGGAACGCCGCTGCCACAACGCCGTCAACCCGCTGCACTCGTGCCTCTTCTTCTCCCCCGACCTGGGCGCCGAGCTGGGCAGGCTCGGCATCGAGGACCCGAGGGCCGTCTACTTCGCCACCCGGGCCGCCGCGTTCGGGCCGGTGGGGGCGGGCACCGTGGCCGCCACGTTCTACAACTTCCGTCCCGCCCTGGTGGCCGAGCACGTGCCCGCCGTCTGGTCCGTGGCCTCGCCCGAGCAGGTCCTCGGGGCCCGGCTGCGGGCCGCGGACGCGACGCTGCGGCGGCTGCTCGGCGAGGAGATCATCGCCTCCGACGAGATGGCGGAGGCGGCCCGGCTCGCCCTGCGCGCCACCGAGGCCTGCACCCCGCACGCCCGCCCGCTCTACGCGGCCCACGCCGAGCTGCCGGTGCCCGACGAGCCGCACCTGGCGTTCTGGCACGCGGCGACCCTGCTGCGCGAGCACCGCGGCGACGCGCACCTCGCCGCCCTGCTCGCCGCCGGCCTGGACCCGGTCGAGTCGCTCGTCAGCCACACCGCGACCGGCAAGGGCATGGCGATCGGCTGGCTCCTGTCCTCCCGGGGCTGGCGCCGCGCCGACTGGGAGGCGGCGTCCGGCCGGCTGCGGGAGCGCGGGCTGCTGGAGGCGGGTGAGGAGCTGGCGCTGACCGACGCGGGGACGGCGCTGCGCGCCCAGGTGGAGGAGGCGACGGACCGGATGGACAGGGCCCCGTACGAGCACCTGGGCGCGGAAGGGGTGGAGCGGCTCACCGAGCTGGGGCGCGGCTTCCTGTTCACGGCCGCCGCGGCGGGCGCGTTCCCGGCCGAGGCGACCGGCCGGGGCTGATCCCCGGCGCCCCGGAGCCCCCGCACGCGGTGC
>NZ_JBEYKR010000087.1:0-29601 GCF_040703535.1 Streptomyces sp. NPDC007346 | reverse complement strand
GAAAAGGGCCAGTGACGTTAACTATCGCGCTGTTTTTGAAGCCTTGGAGGCTTTGGACTCGGCGGAGAGCGCCTTCACGTAGTCCTCCATCACGACGTCGGCCGCCAGCGGCCCGCCGCGGGTGGACCACACCGAGCCGTCGACCGTCACGACGTGCTTGTTCTTGACGGCGCCCAGCTCCTTGTAGGCCGGCTTGTCCTGGACGTCCTTGAGCGCCTTGGCGCCGTCCGAGGTCAGGGTCGACAGGAACAGCCAGTCTCCGTCGATCTCGTTGATCTTCTCCAGGCTGAGCGACGGCGTGTGCGCGTTGCCGTCCTTGTTCTGGGACGTGGGCCGCTTCAGCCCCATCTCCAGCGCGACGCCACTGGCGAACTGCTTGTTCTCCATCCAGCTCGGCCCGTCCGGGTTCCAGCGGACGATGGAGACCTCGGCGCCCTTGTTGGCCCCGAGCTTCTCCCCGGCGGCCTTGGCGGCCGCCTCGTGGTCGGTGATGAACTTGTTCGCCGCGTCCAGCTTGTTGACGGCGTTGCCGACCCCACGGAAGAAGAGCTTCCAGTCGTCGGTCGGCGCCATCGTGACCAGTGTGGCCGGGGTGATCTCGCGGAGCTGCTTGAGCACCTGCTCGTCCTGCATGTCCCCGGCGAGGATCAGGTCGGGCTTGGCGGCGACGACCTTGTCCATCACCGGCTGGAGCAGGTTGCCGACGACGGTGATGCCCTCGACCTTGTCCGCCAGGTAGGCCGGAGGCTTGTCCAGGCCCTGCCCGTTGGTGATGCCGACCGGCTTGATGTCCAGCGCGAGCACCGCGTCCAGGTCCTCCTGGGTGAGCGTCACGATGCGCTTGGGCTCGGCGGGTATCTCCACGGCCGCGCCGGTGGCGTCCTTGACGGTCCGCGTCGAGGACGAGGAGGAGTCCGCCTTGGCGGGCTTGTCGCCGGTCTTGCTGCCGGAGTCGGAGTCCGTTCCGCAGGCCGTCAGGAGGAGGGCCGCGGCCCCCAGTGTGGCGACGGCTCGCGCCGCTCTTCGGGAGGCGGTGCGGACGGGGCGGCGGTGCAGGTTCATCAAGGGCTCCGGAATCAACGGGACATGAAGCGACGAGGGTCTTACGGCGGCACGGGGGCCACCTCTGACCGTTCGGCGAGCTAAGGTTAGCCTTACTTTAGTGGTGTCAGGCAAGGTGATGCCCCATTTCTTCGGAAAGGCCGGTCCTCGTGGACATCCGTGTTGAACAGCTCACTGCTGGATATGCCGGTCACACCGCCGTGGACCGTGTCGATCTGACCGTCGGCTCCGGACAGGTCGTGGCGATCGTCGGCCCCAACGGCTGCGGGAAGTCGACCCTCCTGCGCTCGGTGGCCCGCCTCCACCAGCCGCGCTCGGGCCACGTGTTCGCCGGCGGGGCCGATGTCTGGCAGCTGCGCCAGCGCGACGCCGCCCACCGCATCGCCCTGCTGCCCCAGGCCCCGCAGGCCCCCGAGGCGGTGACCGTCGCCGGACTCGTACGGTACGGACGCCACCCGCACCAGGGGCTGTTCCGCCAGTGGTCCCACGAGGACGAGGAGGCGGTCACCCGCGCCCTGGAGGCCACCGGCACCACCGGTCTGGCCGACCGCCGTCTCGACCAGCTCTCCGGCGGCCAGCGCCAGCGGTGCTGGCTCGCCATGGCCCTGGCCCAGGAGACCCCGATCGTCCTGCTCGACGAGCCCACCAGCGCCCTCGACATCGGCCACGCCGTAGAGGTGCTGGACCTGGTGCGCGAGGTCGCGGCCCAGGGCCGGACCATCGTCATGGTCGTCCACGACCTGGCCGGGGCCGCCCGCTATGCCGACACCCTGGTCGCCATGCGCGCCGGGCGGATCGTCGCCTCCGGACCGCCGCGCGAGATCGTCGACGCCGATCTGGTACGGGAGTTGTACGGCATCGAGGCCGAGATCCTCACCGCGACCTCCGACGGCGCCCCCGTCGTCGTACCGACCGTGAGCGCGCCCCCGGTGGCCGCCTGAGGCCCTGCCCGGCGGCGGCCCCGCCCGGAACGCCGATGGGCCCCTCTGTCCAGGGGCCCATCGGTCTGTTCACGCGGTCCGCCGCAGGCGCCTCAGGCGGGGGCTCCCGGCTCGTCCCCCCGGAACACCTTCAGGATCTCCTCGGCGGCCAGCGTCGCCGTCAACGTCCCCGCGCGCACCCGCTGTTCGAGATCCGGTGCCAGCTTCCGCACCTCCGGGTGGCTGCGCAGACTGTCCAGCAGCTCGTCGCGGACCATGGTCCAGGTCCAGTCCACCTGCTGGTCGCGGCGCTTGGCCGCCAGCCGGCCGGTGGACTCCAGGACCGTACGGTGCTGCTCCAGCCGCTCCCACAGCGCGTCCAGCCCCGTCGACTCCCGGGCGCTGCACGTGAGCACCGGAGGCGTCCAGGCCGCGTCCACCGGGTGCATCAGCCGCAGCGCGCCCGCCAGTTCACGCGCCGCCGAGCGGGCGTCGCGCTCGTGCGGGCCGTCGGCCTTGTTCACCGCGATGGCGTCCGCCAGCTCCAGGACGCCCTTCTTGATGCCCTGCAACTGGTCGCCGGTACGCGCCAGGGTCAGCAGCAGGAACGTGTCGACCATGTTGGCGACCGCCGTCTCCGACTGCCCGACCCCCACCGTCTCCACGAGCACCACGTCGTAACCCGCCGCCTCCATCACCACGATGGACTCCCGGGTCGCCTTCGCCACCCCGCCCAGCGTGCCCGCCGTGGGGGAGGGGCGGACGAAGGCGGCCGGGTCCACCGCGAGCCGCTCCATCCGGGTCTTGTCGCCCAGGATGGAACCGCCCGTACGGCTGGAGGACGGGTCGACGGCGAGCACCGCCACCCGGTGCCCGAGTCCGGTGAGCATCGTGCCGAGCGCGTCGATGAAGGTGGACTTGCCCACCCCCGGCACCCCGCTGATCCCGATCCGCCGGGCCGCCCCCGCGTGCGGCAGCAGCTCGCTCAGCAACTGCTGCGCCAGCACCCGGTGTTCGGCCCGCGTCGACTCGACGAGCGTGATGGCGCGCGCCACGAACGCCCGCCTGCCGTCGAGCACTCCCTGGACGTAACTGTCGATGTCGATCTTGGCAGCCATCCGGTCAGCGGCTCACAGCTCGTGGCCGAGCACGGCGCCGAGCCGCGTCACCAGGTCGTGGGCCGCGTCCGGGATCACCGTCCCCGGCGGGAAGACCGAGGCGGCGCCCGCCTCGTGCAGGGCCTCGATGTCCTGCGGCGGGATCACCCCGCCCACCACGATCATGATGTCCTCCCGGCCCTCGGCGGCCAGCTCCTCGCGCAGCGCCGGCACCAGGGTCAGGTGCCCGGCCGCCAGCGAGGAGACGCCCACGATGTGCACGTCCGCCTCCACCGCCTGCCGCGCGACCTCGCCCGGCGTCTGGAACAGCGGGCCGACGTCCACGTCGAAACCCAGGTCGGCGAAGGCCGTGGCGATCACCTTCTGGCCCCGGTCGTGGCCGTCCTGGCCCATCTTGGCGACCAGGATGCGCGGACGGCGCCCCTCCGCCTCCTCGAACGCGTCGACCAGCGCGCGGGTGCGGTCCACCGAAGGGGAATCCCCTGCCTCTTTGCGGTACACACCGGAGATCGTACGGATCTGCCCGGCGTGCCGCCCGTACACCTTCTCCAGCGCGTCCGAGATCTCCCCGACCGTGGCCATCGCCCGCGCCGCGTCGACCGCCAGCGCCAGCAGGTTGCCCTCGAGACCGGGGCCCGGGGCGCGCTCGGCGGCGGCCGTCAGCGCCCGCAGCGCCTCCTGGCACGCCACCTCGTCGCGCTCCTCGCGCAGCCGGCGCAGCTTCTCGATCTGCTGGGTGCGCACCGAGGAGTTGTCGACCTTGAGCACGTCGATCTTCTCGTCGGTCTCCACCCGGTACTTGTTCACCCCGATCACCGGCTGCCGCCCGGAGTCGATCCGCGCCTGCGTACGGGCGGCGGCCTCCTCCACCCGCAGCTTGGGGATGCCCGCGTCGATGGCCTTCGCCATCCCGCCGGCTGCCTCCACCTCCTCGATGTGCTGCCAGGCCCGGTCCGCCAGATCGCGGGTCAGCTTCTCCACGTACGCGCTGCCGCCCCACGGGTCGATGACCCGGCAGGTACCGGACTCCTGCTGGAGGAGGAGCTGCGTGTTACGGGCGATCCGCGCCGAGAAGTCGGTGGGCAGGGCCAGCGCCTCGTCCAGCGCGTTGGTGTGCAGCGACTGGGTGTGCCCCTGCGTCGCGGCCATCGCCTCCACACACGTACGCGTCACGTTGTTGAACACGTCCTGCGCCGTCAGCGACCAGCCCGAGGTCTGCGAATGGGTGCGCAGGGAGAGCGACTTGGGGTTCTTCGGGTCGAACTGCTCGACCAGGCGCGCCCAGAGCAGCCGGGCCGCCCGCAACTTGGCGACCTCCATGAAGAAGTTCATCCCGATCGCCCAGAAGAAGGAGAGCCGGGGCGCGAACGCGTCGACGTCCAGGCCGGCTTCCTGTCCGGCGCGCAGATACTCCACCCCGTCGGCCAGCGTGTACGCCAGCTCCAGATCGGCCGTCGCCCCGGCCTCCTGGATGTGATACCCGGAGATCGAGATCGAGTTGTAGCGCGGCATCTTCTGCGAGGTGAACGCGAAGATGTCGGAGATGATCCGCATCGAGGGCGTCGGCGGATAGATGTAGGTGTTGCGGACCATGAACTCCTTCAGAATGTCGTTCTGAATGGTCCCGGCCAGCTTCTCGGGCGGTACGCCCTGCTCCTCGGCGGCCACGATGTACAGCGCCAGCACGGGGAGCACCGCGCCGTTCATCGTCATCGACACCGACATCCGGTCCAGCGGAATTCCGTCGAACAGCTGCCGCATGTCGTAGATGGAGTCGATCGCCACCCCGGCCATCCCGACATCGCCGGTCACCCGGGGGTGGTCGCTGTCGTACCCCCGGTGGGTCGGCAGGTCGAAGGCGACCGAGAGCCCCTTCTGCCCGGCCGCGAGGTTGCGCCGGTAGAAGGCGTTGGACTCCTCGGCGGTGGAGAACCCGGCGTACTGACGGATCGTCCAGGGCTGGTTGACGTACATCGTCGGGTAGGGCCCGCGCAGATACGGGGCGATGCCCGGGTACGAGTTCAGCGCGTCCAGGCCCTCCAGGTCGTCCCCGGTGTAGAGCGGCTTGACCGTGATGCCCTCGGGGGTCTCCCACAGCGGGGCCTCGGCCCCGTCGGCAGCCTTGGCCACGGCCGCCTGCCACTCCTCGGCGGAGCCGGCCGGGGGAGCGGTGGACTCCAGCGCGATCTCGGAGAAGTCGGGAACGGAGGACGTCCGTTCCGTGGGCGATGTCTGCATCACGCCACTCCCATGCGGTCGAGTACGGAGGTGAGAACGGCGACCGTGTCGCAGCCCGCGAAGACGTAGGAGTCGACACCGGCGTACTCGCCGGGGCGCCCCGCGAGGAACACCTGCGCCGCGCCCGCCGACTTCAGCGCCTCGGCCACCTCCGCCGCCTGCTCGGCGTACAGGGCGTCCGACGAACAGAGACAGGCGACGCTCGCACCCGAGGCGGTGAAGGCCCCGGCGGCCGTGGCCGCGTCCACCGACACCGGCTCGTGGACCGCCTCGATCCCGCCCGCCCCGAAGAGGTTGGCGGCGAACGAGACCCGCGCGGTGTGCGCGGCGGCCGGTCCCAGCGCGGCGATGAACACCTTGGGCCGCCGGCCCGTCGCCGCGAGGTGCGCGTCCGACCGGGCCCGCAGCGCCTCGAACGCCTCGTCGCGCCGGACCCGGGGCAGACCGCCCGGAGCACCGGCGTACGGATCGGGCGCCGGCTCGCGCTCCACCGGCCGCTCGGCGGGCATCGGGAACTCGCTGACCCCGGTCACCGGCTCCTTGCGGCGGGCCAGCCGCGCGCCGCGCGCCGCCCAGGTGGCGGCCAGCCGCTCCGCGACCATCCCCGAGCGCAGGGCGGCGGGCAGCCCGCCCGCCCGCTCGGTCTCCTGGAAGAACGCCCAGGCCGCCGCGGCGAGTTCGTCGGTGAGCCGCTCCACGTACCAGGAGCCGCCCGCCGGGTCGATGACCCGGGCCAGATGCGACTCCTCCATCAGGATCGTGGAGGTGTTACGGGCGATCCGCCGGGCGAACGCGTCGGGCAGCCCCAGCGCGTGGTCGAACGGCAGGACGGTGACCGAGTCGGCGCCGCCGACCCCCGCGCCGAGCGTGGCCAGGGTGGTGCGCAGCATGTTCACCCACGGGTCGCGGCGCGTCATCATCACCGGTGACGTCACGGCGTGCTGGCGCTGTCCTCCCGCCCCGGGCGCCCCCGACACCTCGGCGACCCGCGCCCACAGCCGGCGCGCCGCCCGCAGCTTCGCGATCGTCAGGAACTGGTCGGCGGTGGCCGCGTACCGGAACTCCAGCTGGGCGCAGGCCGCTTCCACCCCGAGCCCGACCCCCGTCAGCGCCCGCAGATAGGCGACGCCGGTCGCCAGGGAGAGCCCCAGCTCCTCGGCGGCCGAACCGCCGGCCTCGTGGTACGGCAGCGCGTCCACGGCGATGGCCCGCAGCCCCGGGTACTCCTCGCCGCAGACCCGCGCCCAGTGGACGGCGGCGGTGAGGTCCGCCTCCGTACCGGTCCGGGCCTCATGGCCCAGCGGGTCGGCGCCCAGGGTGCCGCGCGCCTCGCTCCTGGCGACGCCGCGCTCCTCGTACAGCCGCACCAGCGCGCCGGCGGCGGCGTCCAGGTCGGCCGGGGCGTCCAGGACGACGGGCGCCAGGTCCAGGTAGACGCCGTCCAGCGCGCGGGCCAGACAGTCCACGGGGACGCCGGCCGGACCGCCCACGGTGAGCCAGAGCGAGGTGACCCCGTTCTCCAGGTCGCCGAGGACCGCCTCGTTCAGCCGGGCGGGGTCGCTCAGGGTGTGGCGTTGGCGCACGTCCCAGCCGCCCGCCGCGTTCCCTTCGGCCCTGCTGCCCCGGGTGAAGGGCGCGAAGCCGGGGAAACCGGTGTCCGGCGAGGTGTCGTGCGCGGTGTAGAGAGGCCGGGTGGTGAGCCCGTCCTCCACTGTGGTGGACAGCGCTTCCTCGGCGGCCGAGCCCGAGACTTCCTTGCCCGACTTGCGCAGAACGCCTTCGACGAGGCTCTGCCACTGGTCATGGGAGGGGTCGGGGAACACGGCGGCCGGAGAGAGCCCGTCAGCAGGCTGGACCGTCATGCTCAGATGCTAGGCCAGCACGTGGAATGAGCAGCAGGGGCACGTGCTGTGACCTTGCCCTCTCCGGTCCGCACTTGATCCTTTACCTACCGTCGCGTTACCGGCACGACCTTTTCCGCGACAGCGGGCCGGGTCGGGGCGGACGCAACACGGCCATGGTCGACAACGGGGTGAATTCCACGGTTGATGCATATTATGTGCGAAGTTTTCCGGTTTCTTGTGCAATCCCTGGAATGCCCGTATCCACCCCGGAGCCCTCGCGGTCACCGGGATGCGGAGAGGACGCGACCGTGGCCGTCGGACCTGTGGAACACCTCGTCATCGCCTTCCCCGGCAGCGGCTTCACCGGGGCCGTCGTGCCCGTCCTCGCCGACGCCGTGGCCTCCGGCGCCGTACGCACCGGTGACCTGGCCTTCGTCCGCCGCGCCGAAGGGGGACCGCTGACCCCGGTGGAGCTGGGGGAGCTCGACCCGCAGGGGGCGGTTCCCCGCGATACGGCGGAGGGCGGGGCGGCCGTCGCGCTGGACGCCGAGGACATCGAGGTGCTGGAGCGGAGCGTGCCGCAGGGCGAGGCGGTCGCCCTGGTCGTCCGGGAGGACCTGTGGACCTCGCAGCTCGCCCGCGCCTTCCGGGAGGCGGGCGGCGCGTTCGTCGGCCACGAGCGCCTCGGTGCCGGGGCGGACGCGGACGACGCGGGGGAGGGGTACGACATCATCACCCGGCTGGAGCGGCTCGCCGAGCTGTGGCGGCGGGACGTGCTCACGGAAGCCGAGTTCGCGCAGCAGAAGGTGAATCTGCTCGCGGACTGAGTTCCGGCCGGTGGGCCGGTGGGTCGTTGGGCCGATGGGGCCCCAGGCGTTCTCATCAGGGAAAGAGGCAGTTCATCGTGGAGACCGCCCGGACCGTTCCGTCCGCGACCGTAGTCAATCTGCGCGACCTGGGAGGCATCCGCCTGGGCCGTGACCGTCGGGTGCGGCAGGGGATCCTGTTCCGCTCGGGGCAGCTGAGCGAGCTGGCACCGGACCGCGACCGGGCGGTGGCCGCGCTCGGCATCCGTACGGTCGTCGATCTGCGCACCGCCGACGAACGGCAGTGGTCCCCGGACCGGCTCCCGGACCGCGCGCGGCTCTTCGTCGCCGACGTCCTCGGCGACCACCCCGGCGTGGCGCCCGCCCGGCTCAAGGCGCTGCTGGCCGATCCGGCCGGGGCGGAACGCGCGCTGGGCGGCGGCCGGGCCGAGGAGCTGTTCGCCGAGACCTACCGCAAGATGGTCCTCTCGCCCGGCGCGGCGGCCGCCTACCGGGCCTTCCTGGAGACCGTCGCGGACCCCGCCGCGCGGCCGGTGCTCTTCCACTGCACGGCCGGCAAGGACCGTACCGGCTGGGCGGCGGCCGTCCTGCTGATGATCCTGGGGGCCTCCCGGGAGACCGTGCGATCGGACTTCCTCGCGGTGAACCCGGCCGTACGGGCCGCCTTCGCGCCGTACGTCCAGAAGTTCCTGGACGGCGGCGGCGATCCGGCCGTCGCGACGGCGATCGTCGAGGTCCGCCCCCGCTACCTCGGCGTGGCGCTCGACGCGATGGACGAGCGGTGGGGCGGTCTCGACGGGTACGTACGCACGGGGCTGCGCATCCCGGAACCCGCGCTGGAGCGGCTGCGGGAGGGGCTGGTGATCGCCGGCTGAGCAGCGGACCGGCCGCCTCGCTCCGCACGGGGCGGGCCCGCTCGTGTGACATCGGTACCCCTAGGGGGTATGTTGGCGGTGTCGCGAACCGCCACCGTCCGCTGGGAGACCGTCATGAACACCGGACTGAGGATCGCGGCCTTCGCCGCCGCGGTCACCGCCGTCTTCGCCATCGCCTTCGGTGTGGGCAGGGTGGCGGGGCCGGACCTGGAGCCCACTGACGGGCCCACCACCCATGAGCCCGCCACCCACCAGGGGGAGAGCCACGGGGAGTGAGCGCCGGGGCCGCACGCCGCGAGGGGCGGTCCGGCCGGGGAGTACCGGCCGGACCGCCCCTCGCGGGCGGCCACGGTGCGATCACCGCTCAGAGGCGTACGAGGCGTTCCGTCAGCTCGCGGTAGTGCTGAAGGGCGATCCGCAGATCCTCCGTCCGCGCCTCGGACCGCTCGCCGTCGCGGTCGGCGCGCAGCAGCCGTGACCGGTCGGCCAGGGCTTCTGTGAGCCCGGCGACGACCTCGTCGAAGGTCGCGTCGGCCTCCCGTACCGCCTGGCCCGGGTTCTCCACGAAACCGGCCACCGCCTGGTGGATGCGGGCGTCGAACTTCTCCCGCTCCTCGGGGGCGAACAGCGGGCGGCCGCTGTCCCGGGCCGTGCCCGTGGCGTCGGGCTGGAGCGTCGCGTCACCGGCAGGGGCCGTCGTCCGGCCGTTGTCCCGGTCCCCGTCCCTACGGGCGGAGTCGGTGCGTGCCCCGTCGGCCGCCGGGACGGACGCGCCGTCGGGGCCGGCCGCCGCCGGCGGGGGATCGGAGGGCTTGGCGGCCGTCGGCGGTACGGGTGCGCCGAGCGCGTTGCCGGGAGGCGCCACGGGCGGGACGCGCTCGGCCCCGGTCGACGGTGTGGCCCTGTTCGGCGTGGAGCCGGTGTTGCCGGTGCTGTTCGGAGTCTGCGTCATGATGTGCCCCGTCCCTTGGTGAGCTGTCGGTTGCCGTGGTCGCGCGGAGCCGGGCCGTCCTCGAGGAGGGCGTCGAAGAGGCCGCGGGCCTCGACGAACGCCTCACGCATCTCCTCGGTGCCGGTGCCCTCGTTCCGCGCGGTGTGCACCCTGCGGTAGCCGTCGACGTGGCGGGCGTGGTGGACCGAGAGCGCGTCGGTGCGGTCCTCGAAGCTCTCACCGGCCGGGAAGCCACGGTCGCGGGAGAGATCGGCCAGCAGCGCGTCGGCCTCGTCGATCGCCAGCCGCGGTGACTCGACGAACTGCTCCTGGGTGCGGGCCCAGCGTGCGGTGTAGTCCGCGCGGGCCGCTTCGGTCAGCGGCCGCTTCTCCAGGTCCCCGTGGAGCTTCACCCGCTCGCCGAGCTCGTGCTCGGCCGCCTTGGTGTCGCCGTCGTGGCGGGCGACCACGCGGTCGTACTCGGGGCCGAACCGGCCGCGCAGTCCCCGGCCCCCGCCGGCGGAACCGCCGCGGACCAGGAAGAAGTAGACGGCGGCGGCGGCCACGAGGGCCACGGCGACGATGATGATCACTGTTGTCACGGCTACCGCCCCCACCGCTCATCGGCCGGTACGCAGCTTCGTTGTCGCACAGTGGTCAACCCCTTTCGGTCCGGGCCCGGCGGAGCAACCGCCGGGCGACGTGCAGGGGTCCGTGTACCCCCGAACGGCCGTTCATGCGCGGTGGCCCCGGGGAGCGCTCCGTGTACCGTGCATGTGCCCTGGCCGCCGGGCGTGCACCGACGTACGTAATACTTGACGCATGAGATCAGGCGTTACGCGCTCCGGGCGCGGCCCGCTCCGCCCGGACCTTCTGATCCGCCGGGCCACGGCCCGCGACGCCCGCCGGCTCACCCGGCTGGTCCGGACGTCACGGGCCTACGAGGGCCCGTACGCCCCGATGGTCGCCGACTACCGCGTCGGGCCGGACTACATCGAGGCGCACCGGGTCTTCGTCGCCGCCGACCGGGGTGACGACCGGGTCCTCGGCTTCTACGCCCTGGTCCTCCAGCCGCCCGAACTCGACCTGATGTTCGTCGCCGACGAGGCGCAGGGGCTCGGCATCGGGCGGCTGCTCATCGGCCATCTGCGCGAGGAGGCCCGGCGGGCGGGCCTCACCGGTGTCCGGATCGTGGCGCACCCGCCCGCCGAGGGCTTCTACCGCAGCGTGGGCGCCGAACCGGCCGGCACCGTCCGCGCCCACCCGCCGGCGGTCATGTGGGACCGCCCCGGGTTCCTGCTCCCCGTCGGGCGCTGAACGCCCGGGATCAGCCGCCGTAGGGGCGGGTGATGAGCTCCATGCCGTGACCGCTCGGATCGGGGAAGTAGACGCCCCGGCCGCCGTCGTGGTGGTTGATCTCGCGCGGGAGCTTCATGTGCGGATCGGCGTAGTAAGCGATCCCCAGCTCCTGGATCCTGGCGAACGCGGCATCGAACTCCGCCTCCGAGACGAGGAAGGCGTAGTGCTGCGGGGTGATCGACGCCTCGGGGGTCGTCGCGAAGTCCAGCGTGATGTCGTTCGCGAGGACGACGGGGATGAACGGGCCCCATTCCGTTCCGATTTCCAGGCCCAGCAGATCCGCCAGGAACTCGGCGGACTCGCGGTTGTCGCGGGAATGAATGATGGTGTGGTTCAACTCGACCGACACGGTGGAATGCCTCCAACGGGCATCTCACGGGCCACCTCCACGTCTCACCCGGACGGTGACCGACGCGCGATGCCGTGCCCGAGATTTTAGACGAGCGGTGCGGCGCGGTCGAGTGGACCGTGCGGGCCCCCGGCGGGATTGAGCCAGCCGGGCGGGGGAACCCGTACACCCGGATCGAACGGGTGTATTGGTGCTCCCGGCCGCGTCGAGACTAGGGGAACGCCCGTGTCAACGAGTAAGGGCAGAGGCCGCGAGGAGACCCAGGAGGAGCGGGCGGACCGGCGGTGGTCCGACCTCCTCCAGGAACTGCGCGTCGCCCAGACCGGGGTGCAGATCCTCTTCGGCTTTCTCCTCGCCGTGGTGTTCCAGCCGAGGTTCGCCGAACTCTCGGACGCGGACCGCAACATCTACGTGGTCACGGTCGTCCTCGGCGCCACGACCGCGGCCGCGCTCATCGGCCCCGTCTCCTACCACCGGCTGCTCACCGGGCGGCGGTTGAAGCCGCAGACGGTCGACTGGGCCTCACGCATGACGGTCATCGGGCTCGTGCTGCTGTTCTGCACGATGTGCTCGACCCTGCTGCTGATCCTGCGGGTCGCTCTCCAGAACACGTTCGCTCTCTGGCTGGTCGGCGGGATGGCGCTGTGGTTCCTGGTCTGCTGGTTCGTCTTCCCCCTCTGGGCGCTGGCCCGTGGCCGTAGCGGACCGCGCATGGACGAGGCGCCCGCCGAGGACCCGCCCGCCGGCCCGAAGGACTGAGGGCTCAGCTCCCCGGGCCCACCGGGCCGCGCAGGCCGGTCACCGTGAACAGCGCGCCGTCGGGATCCCGCAGGGTGGCCTCCCTGCCGCCCAGGAGGGACCGCTCCTCGACCAGCGAGCCGCCCTGCCGCTGGGCCGCCGCCACCGTCACGGGCACGTCCTCCACCGGGAACTGCACCTGCCAGTGCGGGCGCACCAGCGGATCGACGGCGGCCTCCACCGCTCCGGAGCTGATCCGGGCCAGCGGCCGCTCCGCGCACCGCACGATGACCTCGTCACCCTCGTACGCCACGTCACAGCAGCCGGGACGTCCGCTCGCCCAGTCGAGTACCTCGCCGTAGAAGATCGCCGCGTCGAAGGCGTCGCGGGTCCGCAGCCGCAGCCAGGCGTGCGCGTGGCCGTCGGGGGCCGGCGGCGAGGTGGCCGGCTCGACGCGCTCCCAGAGGCCGAACGCGGCGCCGTCCCGGTCCGACGCCAGTACGCCCCGCCCCTTGCCGAGCGCCAGCGGCCCCACCGCCACCGTTCCGCTGCGCTCCCGGATCCGGGCGGCGGCCACATCGGCGTCCGCCACCGCGAAGTACGGCGTCCAGGCCACCGCGACCCGGTACGCGGACGAGACGGCGACGATGCCCGCGACCGGGATGTCACCGCGGCGGGCGACGGAGAACTCCGCGCCGAGCTTCCCCGGGCGGAACGACCAGCCCAGGACATCGGCGTAGAACCGCTGGGCGGCCTGAAGGTCCCGGGTCATCAGGGTGACCCAGCACGGCGCGGCAGGGCCGGTCAGGGGCGCCGCCGGGGCCGTACGGGAATCGCTTCCGGTCATGGTCACTGCCTTCTCACGGGTGTGCGGCGCGGGAGGAGGCCGCCGCGGTCCACGACCCACCCTCGGCCGACCCGTGCGCCGCCGCAACGCGGGCCGCGCTCACGGGCCGGTGCCCGGCGGGGCGTTCGTGATGTCCAGGAAGACCTGGTCCGCCTGCGGCCACCGGTCGCACATGGCCTTCCTGATGCGCATGGAGACCTCCTCCACCCGCTCGCTGTCGATGCCGGGAGCCAGGTCGATGCGGGCCGCCACCAGGACGGAGTCCATACCCAGGCGCATGGTGAGGAGTTCGGCCACGTGGTCGATCTCGTTCTGGCTCATGAGGAAGCCCACCAGTTCGCGCCGCAGCTCCGGATCGACGGACTCCCCGATCAGCTGGTCCCGGGCGTCCCGGCCGAGCCGGAAGGCCACGTAGACCAGGAGCATTCCGATGCCCAGGGAGGCCGCCGCCTCCCAGACCACGCTGCCGGTGGCCAGGTGCAGCGACATGCCGACGATCGCCAGGCTGACGCCGACCACCGCCGTGCCGTCCTCCGCGAGGACGGTCCGCAGCGCCGGATCGAGGGCCCTGCCCTTCTCGCCCCGCGCCTGGTACAGGGCCCGCGCCAGCGAGGTGCTCTCCGCGAGGAGGGCGACGCCGAGCACGACCAGACCGGCGACATACCCGCTGCGGGATTCGTGGTCGCCCCCGCGCAGGGCGGAGAGGCCCTGGTAGAACGAGAAGCAGCCGCCCATCACGAAGATGCCGACCGCCGCGAGGAGCGCCCAGAAGAAGCGCTCCTTGCCGTAGCCGAACGGGTGACGGGCATCGGCGGGGAGGCGGCTGCGCCGGAGGGCGGCGAGCAGGAAGATCTCGTTGAGGCTGTCGGCGACCGAGTGGGCCGCCTCGGACAGCAGAGCGGGCGAGCCGGAGATCAGCCCGCCGACGGTCTTGGCGGCCGCGATCACGAGATTGGCCGCCAGCGCGACCAGGACCGTGACGCGTGTGCGTCGGTCGGCGGCCGACCCGCTCATCGCTACCTCCGGTGGCCAGGGGGCCGGCGGACCCGCCCCCGGCGGGGACGGTCAGGTGCGCGGGGGATCCGTGTCGGTGCGCGGGTCGTCCGGGTGGGGCGGCAGCGGCTCGTTGCCGTGGTCGTCGAGCTGGTACGGATTGAGGGCGCTGCCGTCGTCGGGGAAGCTGTCGGAGGCGTGCGGGTCGCGCTCCTCGATGTGGGTGCGGCCCTCCGGCTTCCGGGGCTGCTCCCCGGGGGTCGGCGGCGGCAGCTCGGTGTCCTTCTTGCGCTTGCCCAGCAGGAAACCGCCGATCAGCAGACCCACCACGGCGAGCGCGGCGATGGGAAAGACGATGGCCCCCAGCGCGCCCGTCCCGTCGGCGAGTGGGGCGGCCAGTGACTGCGTGGCTCCGTTCGATACGTCCATGGTTGCCGCATACCCCGGAGGAAGGGTGTCAGTCGGCTGATCACACCAATTCATGTTTTATGAGTATCTCAGGGGAAAAGCGTTTCGCATGGTGCGAATCGGCTACACGATGATGACCGAACAGACCGGACCGCGAGAGCTCGTACGGGACGTGGTCGCCGCGGAGAAGGCGGGATTCGACTTCTCCGTCACCTCCGACCACTACTTCCCCTGGCTCCGGGAACAGGGCCACTCCCCGTACGCGTGGGCGGTGCTCGGCGCGGCGGCGCAGGCCACCGAGCGCATCGGCCTCATGACGTACGTGACCTGCCCGACCACCCGTTACCACCCCGCCGTCGTCGCCCAGAAGGCCGCCACCGTGCAGATCCTCGCCGAGGGCCGGTTCCGGCTGGGCCTGGGCTCCGGCGAGAACCTCAACGAACACGTCGTCGGTGCCGGCTGGCCCGCCGCCCACGTACGGCTGGAGATGCTCGAAGAGGCCGTGGAGATCATCGGAGCCCTCTTCGACGGCGGCGACGTCAGCCACCACGGCACCCACTTCGACGTGGAGAACGCGAGGCTGTGGGACCTGCCCGAGACCCGGGTGCCCATCGGCGTCGCCGTCTCCGGCCCGGTCTCCTGCGCCCTCGCCGGACGCGGCGCCGACCTGGTGATCGCCACCGAGCCCAAGAGCGAACTGCTGGACGCCTTCGACCGGAACGGAGGCAGCGGGAAGCCCCGGGTGGGCCAGTTGCCGATCTGCTACGACCCCGACCGGGACGCCGCGATCACCCGCGCCCACGAACAGTTCCGCTGGTCGGTCGGCGGCTGGAAGGTCAACTCCGAACTCCCCGGACCGGCGAGCTTCGCCCAGGCCACCGAACTCGTCCGCGAGGAGGACATCGCGTCGGCGATCCCGTGCGGACAGGACGTCGACGCGTTCGTCGACGCGGTGCGCGCCTACAGCGAGGCGGGATTCACCGAGATCGCTCTGGTCCAGGTCGGCGGGGAGCACCAGCAGTCCTTCATCGCATGGGCGGAGAAGACCCTCCTGCCCGCTCTGCGCGAGCTGTAGCCCTCTTCGGCCCTTCCCGTGTCGCCGTCGGCCCGATGCGGGGTCAGCCTGGAGTGGACCCGAAGGCCGGCACCCGACGGAAGGAACCCCGTGAACAGCACCCCCGAAGGAAGCGGCGACGGATCCACGGCCGGGCAGGAGGTGCTGGTGTCGCTGAGCCGGTGCGACCTGGCCGACGCGCGGAGCGTGTTCGGCGTGCTCGGCAGCGCCTTCGACTCCGACCGCGCGGCGGGTGACGAACCCGAGCCGACGAGCGGTCCCCGCCCGACCGTCTGGGTCACCACCGTCGACGTGTCCGAGCCCAAGGCCCCCGCCGAACCCGTGACGCTGACCGCCCCGGTCACGGTGGACGCCCAGGGCGGCTACTGGGCCGTCGACCGGCTGCGCACCCACCTCACCGGCGCGTTCGCCGTCCGCGTCGTCGGCACCGCCGCGGGGGACCAGGAGCAGGAGGTCAGGCTGCGCCTGGACAACCGCTGACGCCCGCCTCACCCCTGACGGGGACCGCGCACGTCGAAGAGGCTGTGAACAGGGTCGACAGGGGCCCGTAGTGAAAGGTGTTCGAGAATGGATTCCCTCGCGCTGGAAACGGTCACCGCACCGGGACCGGTCACCGTCGAACGTTCCGCCGTGACCCTGCACATCAACGGGGAGGAGACCGCGCTGACGGTCGACCACCGCACCACGGTCCTGGACCTGTTGCGGGAGCGGCTCGGACTGACCGGTGCGAAGAAGGGCTGCGACCACGGCCAGTGCGGGGCCTGCACGGTCCTGGTGGACGGGCGCCGCACCAACAGCTGCCTGCTGCTCGCCGTCGCCCAGGACGGCGCGGCGATCACCACGGTGGAAGGGCTCGCCGACGGTGACACCCTGCACCCCGTGCAGGAGGCGTTCGTGGAACGCGACGCCCTGCAGTGCGGCTACTGCACCCCCGGGCAGATCTGCTCGGCCGTCGGCATGCTGGCGGAGGCGGCCGACGGACACCCGTCCCACGCCACCGAGCCGGACGCCCTGACCGCGGACCCCGCCCCGCTCGGCGCGGACGAGATCCGCGAGCGGATGAGCGGCAACCTGTGCCGGTGCGGGGCCTACCCCCGGATCGTCGAAGCCATCGAGGACGTGACCCCGTGAAACCGTTCGGCTATCAGCGACCCACCACCACCACCGAGGCCGTACGGCTCTGCGCGGCGGGCCCCGGGGCCCGGTTTCTGGGCGGCGGGACCAACCTGGTCGACCTCATGAAGCTCGGGGTGGAGGAGCCCGGCCTCCTCATCGACGTCACCGAACTGCCGCTGGACCGGGTGGACCGCACCCCGGACGGCGGCCTGCGGATCGGCGCCACGGTCCGCAACAGCGACCTCGCCGCCCACCCCGACGTACGCCGCGACCACCCCGTGCTCGCCCAGGCGCTGCTGGCCGGAGCCTCGGGACAGCTCCGCAACGCCGCCACCACCGGCGGCAACCTCCTCCAGCGCACCCGCTGCACCTACTTCCAGGACGTCTCCAAGCCCTGCAACAAACGGCTGCCCGGCTCCGGCTGCCCCGCCCGCGAGGGCCACCACCGCGACCTCGCGATCCTCGGGCACTCGGCGGAGTGCGTGGCCACCAACCCCTCCGACATGGCCGTGGCCCTCGCCGCGCTGGAGGCCACCGTGGTGCTGCTGGGGCCCGAGGGGGAACGGACCGTCCCCGTCACCGAGTTCCACCGGCTGCCGGGCGAGAACCCCGACCAGGACACCGTCATCCGGCCCGGCGAGCTGATCACCGAGGTGGTGCTCCCGCCGCCGGCCCCCGGCACGGTCTCCCGCTACCGCAAGGCCCGCGACCGCGCCAGCTACGCCTTCGCCCTGGTCTCCGTCGCCGCCACCATCCAGGTGGAAGGCGACCGCGTCGAGCGGGCCACGCTCGCGTTCGGCGGCGTCGCCCACCGCCCGTGGCGCGCCCGCAGGGCCGAGGCCGAACTGCTCGGCGCCCCCGCCACGCCCGCCGCCTTCCAGCACGCCCTGATCGCCGAACTGGCCGAGGCGCAGCCCCTGCGCGACAACGCCTTCAAGGTGGACCTCGTCCGCCGCCTCGCCGTCGACGTCCTCGGCGAACTCACCGGGCCGCCGGGACAGCAGACCACCCCGACCACCTGAACGCCGGGCCCGCCCGGCCCCGTACACCCCGCCCCACCGACCGGAGGACTCCGCCGCCATGCCCCACGCCCCGCAGCTCACCGGTGCGCCCGTCGTCCGCAGGGAGGCCCGGGACAAGGTCACCGGCACCGCCCGGTACGCGGCCGAGCACACCCCGCCCGGCACCCTGTACGCCTGGCCGGTCCCGGCCACCATCGCCTCCGGCCGGGTCACCGCCGTACGGGCGGTCGACGCGCTCGCCGTCCCCGGCGTGCACACCGTCCTCACCCACGACAACGCGCCCGAGCTGGCCGAACCCGAGGACCCGATCCTCGCCGTGCTCCAGAACGACCGGGTCCCGCACCACGGCTGGCCGATCGCCCTGGTCGTCGCCGAATCCCCGGAGGCCGCCAGGACGGGGGCGGGGCGGCTGCTCGTCGAGTACGAGAGCACCGACCACGACGTGACCCTCACCGAGGACCACCCGGGCCTGTACACACCCGAGGAGGCCAACGGCGGCCACCCCGCCGTCCGCAAGCGCGGCGACTTCGAGCGGTCCTTCGCCGCCGCCCCCGTCCAGGTCGACGCCACCTACCGCCTCACCTCCCTGCACAACCACCCCATGGAGCCGCACGCCGCCACCGCCCGGTGGGCCGAGGGACACCTCACCGTCCACGACTCCAGCCAGGGCTCCAACACCGTGCGCGACAGCCTCGCCCGGGTCTTCGCACTCGACCCCGAGCACATCACCGTCGTCTCCGAGCACGTCGGCGGCGGCTTCGGATCCAAGGGCACGACCCGCCCCCAGGCCGTGCTGGCCGCCATGGCCGCCCGGCACACCGGCCACCCGGTGAAGATGGTCTTCCCCCGCGCCCAACTGGCGGAGGTCGTCGGCCACCGGGCCCCCACCATCCAGCGGGTGCGCCTGGGCGCCGACCCCGACGGCACCCTCCACGCCGTCTCCCACGAGATCGACACCCACACCTCCACCATCAAGGAGTTCGTCGAGCAGGCCGCCGTACCCGCCCGGGTGATGTACGGATCGCCCGACAGCACGACCGTGCACCGGGTGACCGCCCTGGACGTCCCCAGCCCCTCCTGGATGCGCGCCCCGGGCGAGGCGTCGGGGATGTACGCGCTGGAGTCGGCCATGGACGAACTCGCCTCCGCGCTCGGCATGGACCCGATCGAGCTGCGGCTGCTCAACGACCCGGCCAACGAACCGGACAGCGACCGCCCCTTCAGCAGCCGCGGCCTGGCCGCCTGCCTGCGCGAGGGCGCGTCCCGCTTCGGCTGGCACGGCCGCGACCCCCGTCCCGCCGTCCGCCAGGAGGGCCGCTGGCTGCTGGGTACGGGAGTGGCCTCGGCGACGTACCCCGTCATGGCCTCCCGCTGCACCGCCCGCGCCCACGCGGCGGCCGACGGCACCTTCCGGATCGAGGTCAACGCCACCGACATCGGCACCGGCGCCCGCACCGTCCTCGCCCAGATCGCCGCCTCGGCCCTCGCCGTGGACGTGGAGAGCGTCGACGTGCGGATCGGCTCCACCGACCTGCCCGCCGCCCCCCTGGCCGGCGGCTCCTCCGGCACGGCCTCCTGGGGCTGGGCCGTGCACAAGGCCGCCACGGAGCTGGCCGAGCGCCTCGGCGCGCACCGGGGCCCGCTGCCCGCCGACGGGTTCACCGCCACCGGCGACACCGAGGAGGAGACGGCCGCCGACTCCCCGTACGCCCGGCACGCCTTCGGCGCCCACTTCGCCGAGACGGCCGTCGACTCCGTCACCGGGGAGGTCCGGGTGCGCCGGCTCCTCGGCGTGTACGCCGCCGGGAAGATCCTCAACGCCCGCACCGCGCGCTCCCAGTTCACCGGCGGCATGGTCATGGGCATCGGCATGGCGCTGACGGAGGGCTCCGCCATCGACCCGGCCTTCGGCGACTTCACGGCGAAGGACCTCGCCGCCTACCACGTGCCGGTCTGCGCCGACACGTTCGACATCCAGGCGCACTGGATCGACGAGGACGACCCCCACCTCAACCCGATGGGCTCCAAGGGCATCGGCGAGATCGGGATCGTCGGCACCGCGGCCGCCATCGGCAACGCGGTCCGCCACGCCACCGGGGCCCGGCTGCGCGAACTGCCGCTCACCCCCGACCGGGTGCTGCCCTACCTCCCCTGACAGCCGAACGGCCCCCACCAGGGCGAACAGCTCATCTGTTGCGCGGACGGCACACCCGAGTCACCCTGTTGAGTGACCCAGAAGTGAATGGTGCTCACGCTTCGTGTTCGGGGGTCGTTCGTACGACGGGGTGAAGCAGGTGGGCCTCGTGTGAGGAGCCTCGACGATGACCGATCCACTCGACCGGCACTACTCGGTCGAACTGCAGGTGTCGGCGCAGCGCGTTTCCCAGGTGCGGCGCATCGTCGCCGCGCACCTTCGTCACTGGAGTCTCGAACTCCAGGTCCGGCCGGTGTGCCGGGCCACGGACGAACTCCTGACCAATGTCCTTCGGCATGTCGGCGACGCCGGCCGGTGCGTCGTCGAACTCCGCTGGACCGGACGGCACATCACCGTGTCCGTCGCCGACGACAGCGCCCGGATGCCGAGGCTGCTGCCGGCCGGCGGCGGACTGAGCCGGGTGATGGCCCTCAGCGACAGCTGGGGCACCTGCCGGACCACGGACGGCAAAGTGGTCTGGTTCACCCGCTACGCCGAGGCGCCGCAGACCGCCGGGCTGCTCCCGTACCCCCCGCTGCCGGGCGTGCGCGAGTCCCGCCCCGCACCCCTCGCGGCGCTCGTCTAGCCGGGCCCCCTCCGGCCCGGCGGCACCGCACACCCGGCCGGCGCGGAACGTGCCCCACCGGGCACGCATGATCCGCGCCGGCCGGGTACGTGCGGAAGGGGCCGCGTTGCGCCCGACCACGCGGCGCGGCACCGTCGAAGTACCCATGCAAGGAGGCCACTGCCATGCCCATCGCGACGGTCAACCCCGCGAACGGCGAACTGATCAGGTCCTACGACGCCCACGGCGAGGAGGAGACCGAGCGCAGGATCGCCGCCGCCCACACCACCTTCCAGCAGTACCGCACCACCCCCTTCGAGCAGCGCGCCGCCTGGCTGAACCGCGCCGCCGACCTGCTGGACGGGGAGCGCGACACCATCGCCCGCACGATGACCCTCGAAATGGGCAAGCCGGTCGCCGCGGCCCGCGCCGAGGCGGCCAAGTGCGCCAAGGCGATGCGTTGGTACGCGGCCAGCGCCGAGCGCCTGCTCGCCGACGAGCACCCCGACCCCGACGACGTACACGACTCCGGAGCCTCCCGGGCCCTGGTCCGCTACCGTCCGCTCGGTGTCGTCCTCGCCGTGATGCCGTGGAACTTCCCGCTCTGGCAGGTGGTCCGCTTCGCCGCCCCCGCGCTGATGGCCGGCAACGTCGGCCTCCTCAAGCACGCGTCGAACGTCCCGCAGACCGCGCTCTACCTGGAGGATCTCTTCCACCGCGCGGGATTCCCGGCGGGCTGCTTCCGTACGCTGCTGATCGGCTCGGGCGCCGTCGAGGCGGTCCTGCGCGACCCCCGCGTCGCGGCGGCCACCCTCACCGGCAGCGAACCCGCGGGCCGCTCGGTCGCCTCCACCGCCGGTGACGAGGTCAAGAAGACGGTGCTGGAGCTCGGCGGCAGCGACCCGTACGTCGTGCTGCCCTCGGCCGACGTCGACAAGGCCGCGGACACCGCCGTCACGGCCCGGGTCCAGAACAACGGCCAGTCCTGCATCGCGGCCAAGCGGTTCATCGTCCACGCCGACGTGTACGACAGGTTCGCCGAGCGCTTCACCGCCAAGATGCGCGCCCTCACCGTCGGCGACCCGCTGGAGGAGGCCACCGACGTCGGGCCGCTCTCCAGCGAACAGGGCCGCACCGACCTGGAGGAGCTGGTCGACGACGCCGTGGAGCGCGGCGCCACCGTCCTGTGCGGCGGCGGGCGGCCCGACAAGCTCGACGGCGGCCTGGAGAACGGCTGGTTCTACAACCCGACCGTCCTCACCGGAATCACCCCCGCCATGCGCGTCCACCGCGAGGAGACCTTCGGGCCGGTCGCCACCCTCTACCGGGTCGCCGACCTCGACGAGGCGGTGCACCTGGCCAACGACACGCCGTTCGGGCTCAGTTCCAACGTCTGGACCCGTGACGCGGGGGAGCAGGAGCGGTGCGCCCGCGACCTGGAGGCCGGCGGGGTCTTCTTCAACGGCATGACCGCCTCGCACCCGGCCCTGCCCTTCGGCGGGATCAAGCGCTCCGGCTACGGGCGCGAGCTGGCCGGACACGGCATCCGCGAGTTCTGCAACGCCACCACGCTCTGGTACGGCCCCGGGACGTCCTGAGCCCCGGGCCTGGGCCTCGGGCTCTTCGAGCCCGGCCCTCCCCTGGACAGTCCCGCCCGTGCGCCGTCACCCCACGAGGAGACCTGCTCCGTGAGCGACACCCGCGATGTGAGCCACACCCGCGATGTGAGCGACACCCCCACCCCGCCCGCACTCTCCGACGAGGAACTCGCCGCGCTCGACGCGCACTGGCGCGCCGCCAACTACCTCGCCGTGGGCCAGATCTACCTGATGGCCAACCCCCTGCTGACCCGGCCGCTCACCCCCGACGACATCAAGCCGCGGCTGCTCGGCCACTGGGGCACCTCGCCGGGGCTCAACCTGGTCCACACCCACCTCAACCGCGTCGTCAAGGACCGGGACATCGAGGCCCTGTGCGTCTGGGGGCCCGGCCACGGCGGCCCGGCCGTCCTCGCCAACGCCTGGCTGGAGGGCAGCTACTCCGAGACGTACCCCGACGTCCCCCGGAACACCGAGGGCATGGGCGCGCTCTTCAAGCAGTTCTCCTTCCCCGGCGGGGTGCCCAGCCATGTCGCCCCGGAGACCCCCGGCTCCATCCACGAGGGCGGCGAACTGGGGTACGCCCTCACCCACGCCTACGGGGCCGCCTTCGACCACCCGGACCTGCTGGTCACCTGCGTGATCGGCGACGGCGAGGCGGAGACCGGACCGCTCGCCGCCTCCTGGCACGCCGACAAGTTCCTCGACCCGGTCCACGACGGGGCCGTCCTGCCCGTCCTCCACCTCAACGGCTACAAGATCGCCAACCCCACCGTCCTGGCCCGGCTCCCCGAGGACGAACTCGACCAGCTCCTGCGCGGCTACGGCCACGACCCGCTGTACGTCACCGGCGACGACCCGGCCACCGTCCACCGGGCGATGGCCGCCGCGATGGACACCGCCGTCGAGCGGATCGCCGCCCACCAGCGCGCGGCCCGCGAGGACGGGGCCACCGAGCGCCCCCGCTGGCCCATGATCGTCCTGCGCACCCCCAAGGGCTGGACCGGCCCGAAGGAGGTCGACGGGCTGCCCGTCGAGAACACCTGGCGCTCCCACCAGGTCCCGCTCCCCGGAGTCCGCGACAACCCGGAGCACCTGCGGCAGCTGGAGGCCTGGCTGCGCTCCTACCGCCCCGATGAACTCTTCGACGCCGACGGCCGCCCCACCGAACAGGTCCTCGCCTGTGTCCCCGAGGGGACGGCGAGGCTCGGCTCGACCCCGTACGCCAACGGCGGTCTGCTCCTGCGGGATCTGCCCCTGCCCGCCCTGGAGGACCACGCCGTACGGGTCGACGGACCGGGCTCGGCCCTCCACTCGCCGACCCAGGTGCTCGGCGGGTTCCTGGCCGACGTCATGGCGGCGACCGCCGAGCGCCGGGACTTCCGGGTGGTCGGCCCCGACGAGACCGCCTCCAACCGGCTCCAGGACCTCTACCGGGCGACCGGCAAGGCCTGGCAGGCGAAGACCCTCCCCACCGACGAACACCTCGCCCGCGACGGCCGGGTGATGGAGGTGCTCTCCGAACACCTCTGCCAGGGCTGGCTGGAGGGGTACCTCCTGACCGGACGCCACGGGCTCTTCTCCAGCTACGAGGCGTTCGCCCACATCGTCGACTCGATGGTCAACCAGCACATCAAGTGGCTGCGCACCTCGCGCCGGCTGCCCTGGCGACGCCCCATCGCCTCCCTCAACTACCTGCTCACCTCGCACGTCTGGCGCCAGGACCACAACGGCTTCTCGCACCAGGACCCCGGGTTCGTCGACCACATCCTGAACAAGAGCCCCGAGGCCGTACGCGTCTATCTGCCGCCGGACGCCAACACCCTGCTCTCCGTGGCCGACCACGCCCTGCGCAGCCGGGACTACGTCAACGTCATCGTGGCCGGCAAGCAGCCGACGTTCGACTGGCTCACGATCGAGGAGGCCCGCGCCCACTGCGCCCGCGGGGCCGGGGCATGGGAGTGGGCCGGGACCGAGGACGGCAGCCGCGAGCCGGACGTGGTGCTCGGCTGCGCCGGGGACGTGCCCACCCAGGAGGTGCTGGCCGCCGCCGACCTGCTCCGCCGCCATCTGCCCGAACTGGCCGTCCGGGTGGTCAACGTGGTCGACATCGCCCGCATGATGCCGCACGAGGAGCACCCGCACGGCATGAAGGACGCCGAGTACGACGCCCTGTTCACCCGCGACAAGCCGGTGATCTTCGCGTACCACGGCTATCCGTGGCTGATCCACCGGCTCGCCTACCGCCGCTTCGGCCACGCCCACCTGCATGTGCGCGGCTACAAGGAGGAGGGCACCACGACCACGCCCTTCGACATGGTGGTCCGCAACGACCTGGACCGCTACCGGCTGGTCATGGACGTCATCGACCGGGTGCCGGGGCTCGCGGTCCGCGCGGTCGCCGTACGCCAGGCCATGGCCGATGTCCGCACCCGCCACCACGCCTGGATCCGCGAGCACGGCGTCGACCTGCCCGAGGTCGCGGAGTGGAGCTGGGGCGGCTGAGGCGCCCGCCCGTCCGCGGGGTTCCGGCGGGGCCGTGACGCGCACGGCGCTTTGGGCGATCATGGGGACCGTCCGCCCCGCCCCGCCGGAGAGAGCCCCGAATGAAGCTGCGCTGCGCCGTGATCGAGGACTTCCAGTCCGCCGCCACCACCGTCGCCGACTGGTCACCCGTCACCGCCGACGTCGACGTCGTCACGTTCACCGAGCACCTGGGCACGACGGAGGAAGTGGCCGCCGCCCTCGCGGAGTTCGACATCGTCGTCACCCTGCGCGAACGGGTCCCCTTCCCGGCGGAGGTGTTCGCGCTGCTGCCCCGGCTCCGGCTGCTGATCGCCTCCGGCATGCGCAACTCCGTGATCGACTTCGCCGCCGCCGAACAGCACGGCGTCACCGTCTGCGGGACCGCCAGCTCCTCCACCCCGCCCGTCGAGCTGACCTGGGCCCTCCTGCTCGGCCTCGCCCGCTCGATCGTCCCCGAGGCGGGCGGCCTGCGTACGGGCGGCCCTTGGCAGTCCACCCTGGGCGCCGACCTGCACGGCCGGACGCTCGGCCTGCTGGGCCTGGGGAAGATCGGCAGCCGGGTGGCGCAGGTGGGCCGGGCCTTCGGCATGGAGGTGGTGGCCTGGAGCCAGAACCTCACGAAGGAACGCACCCAGGAGGTCGGCACCGAGCTGGCCGGGTCCAGGGAAGAGCTGCTGGAGGCCGCTGACTTCGTCTCCGTACACCTGGCCCTGAGCGAGCGCACCCGGGGCCTGATCGGCGCCGCCGAGCTCGCCCGGATGCGCCCCACCGCCTACCTGGTCAACACCTCACGCTCCGCCATCGTCGACCAGGACGCCCTGCTCGCCGCCCTGCACGCCGGGACCATCGCGGGGGCCGGGATCGACGTGTTCGACGTCGAACCCCTCCCGCCCGGCCACCCGATGCGCACCGCCCCGCGCCTGCTGGCCACCCCGCACCTGGGGTATGTCTCACGCGCCAACTACGCGACGTACTACGGCCAGGCCGTCGAGAACATCCGGGCGTACCTCGACGGGGAGCCGGTGCGCCGCCTCGGGTGAGGACGGCTGCACGCGGTGCCCGCACGGGGCTCGTGCGGGCACCTCCGTACGGCCCCGCCCCGGCGGGTTCAGAACCTCGGGGGGTTCAGAACCTCGGCCGGTGCAGGACCCCGGCCGGTTCAGAACCGCAGCGCGGCCGCGATCCGCCCGTGCTCGGCCAGGCAGTCGTCCGCGACGAACACCACCTCGGCGCCGCCGTCCAGGGCCGCCTCGATCAGCTCGTCCACGACGTCCTCGCGGATCTGCTGGTCCGCCGACTGCACGGTCCCCTCGGGGACCGGCTCCAGATGCCCTTCGGTCACCCGGACGGTGGTCTGGAAGTGCTCCTCCACCGCGACGAGCCCGACCCGGCCCTCCCGGACGGCGGCCCAGACCTCGTCGAGCCCGCCGGCGAACGCGTGCCCGCTGCGGGCGTTGTCGAGGCGCCGTTCGACGTCGGCCGTGGCCTGCCGGGCCCCTTCCTCCAGCGCGGGCCGCAGCTCCTTGAGGACCTCGGCCGGCGGCAGGTCGGCCGGCGCGCCCTTGGCGACACGTCCGACGGCCGCCTTGGCGCTGTCGCCGACGTCGTCCAGCAGGGAGAGGGCGGGCGCCGTCCCCATCACGTACAGCGGACGCGGGTCCGCGGCCAGTACGGCGCGCAGCTTCTCGTCGACGGCACGGAAGAAGTTCCGTGTGTCCTCGTCGGTGAACTTGCTCGGGGCGTCCCCGCTCCGCATCTCGCGCTGCGGGTTGGGCGGCTCCTTCGGTGCGGTCAGCGGGAAACCGCCGGTCTCCCGTACCTCGATGCCCTCGCCCCTGCCGTTCCACAGGGTGGCGTGGTCGGCGGCGAGGGTGAGCACCCAGAACGGCCGCGTCTGGGCCTTCGCGGCGACGAGGTTGCGGGTGAGGTAGGTGTCGCTGAGCACCACCCGTTCGGGTGCGGTGCGCGGCAACTGCCAGAGCTGGTGCTCGTCGGCCGTGGCCAGCACGACCAGCGAGTCCAGGGCCCGGCGCGGGTCCACCTCGTCGGCCGCCCGGTCCAGCTCGGCCTTGATGGCGGCGGCCGCCTCCCGGCTGACCCGCGGATCGGCGTCCAGGCGCTTGACCGCCTCCGCGACCAGGTTGCGCAGCCGCACCGCGTCCTGGACGTTGTCCGGGGCCGTGCGGTGGGTCGGCATGGTCAGGGACAGGGCCGGATAGGGCCGGGTCGCCCGCAGCTCCCGCAACAGGCCGGCGGTCAGGGCGTCCGTGTCCATCGTTCCCTCCCAGGGATCGAACCCGCTCCCGTGTGAAGCGGATGCTTCGACGAGTCAATTCATACCGTTTGATTCTCATATAGGCGAGTTGGTGATCATCGGCTTCCGGAGGTGTGCGCGAGATCCGCGCCCGCAGCCGTCTCCTGTCTCTTCCTCCTCCTCGCTCGTGCTCTCCTTCCCACTCGATTGGACAGAACGTCCGTGAAGGCGAACCTTTTGAACAAGGTCCTGGAGGCGGTGGCCGCCGGGGCGACGACGCCGCCCAGGCCGGGCGCGGCTGAGGGGTGATGTGGATGAGTGCCGTCGACGCGGTGAGCGACTCGCTCAAGAGGATGCGTGCCGAATTCGGTGACCTGGAAGGTGGCCGTCCGGCCGACTACATCCCGCAGCTGGGCCTGGCCGACCCGGACGCCTTCGGGCTGGCCCTGGTCAGCATGGACGGCCACCGCTACAGCGCGGGCGAGGCCGAGACCCCCTTCACCCTCCAGTCGGTCTCCAAACCGTTCATCTACGCCTTCGTCCTCTCCGTCCTCGGTCTGGACGAGGTGAGCCGGTGGGTGGGCGCCGAGCCGAGCGGCGACGCGTTCAACGCGATCAGCCTCGAACCCGGCACCGGCCGGCCCGCCAACGCGATGGTCAACGCCGGTGCCATCGTCACCACCGCGCTGATCCCCGACACCCCCGGCGAGCCCGCCTTCGAACGCATCCTGCACTGCCTCGGCCGCTTCGCCGGGCGTGAACTGGACGTGGACGAGGAGGTGTTCACCTCCGAGTCGATGACCGGTGACCGCAACCGGGCGCTCGCGTACCTGATCCGCTCCACCGGCACCCTGCCCGTCGACCCGGTCCTGGCGGTGGACCGGTACTTCCGCCAGTGCGCGGTACGCGTCACCGCGCTCGACCTCGCCACGATGGCCGCGACGCTCGCGTACGGCGGGGTCAACCCGGTCACCCGTGAGCGCGTCGTCTCCGCGGAGGTCGCCGCCCGGGTGCTCGCCGTGATGGCCACCTGCGGCATGTACGACGGCTCGGGGGAGTGGCTGCTGCGGATCGGGCTGCCCGCCAAGAGCGGGGTCTCCGGCGGCCTCATCGCGGTCGGCCCCGCCCGCTTCGGCCTCGCCACCTACAGCCCGCCGCTGGACGCCACCGGTACGTCGGTACGCGGCCGCGCCGCGCTCGGCGCGCTCTCGGAGCGGTACGGACTCCATCTGATGCTCAACCCCGCACTCCCCGGCTCCACCGTCAGCCTCGTCACCACCGCGGACGACCTGCCCTCCGCGCCCTCGGCCGAGCACGAGAGGGTCCTGCACGGGAAGGTCGGCGTGGTCGTCGCGCAGGGGGCCATCGACTTCACGGCGGCCGAACGTGTGCTGTACGCGCTGGACGAGTCGGGAGCCGACCGGAGCGGCTCCGTCGTCCTGGACCTGCACGACGTCACCTCCGTGGACGCGGTCGCCCTGCCGATGCTGCACACCGGTCTCGCCCGCCTCTCCAGCGACGGCCGGCGCGCGGCGGTCGTCGACCCGCGCGACCTGCTCGGCCCGCCGGAGCTCGTGAGGGAGGGCACCGGCCAGGACCTGCCGCGCTACGCCACCCGCGAGGCCGCGGTGGAAGGCTGCGCGAAGGCCCTGGCCGGGGAGGGCTGAGGCGGGAGGGGGCCTACCAGATGGCCCCGACCCATTCGGGGTGGTCGATGAACGGGTTCCGGTTGTGCTGGAACTGCTCGAACACCACGTCGTTACGGCGCTTCTCGAAGGCATCCGGCGGGTCTTCCTGGCTCCACCGCTTGAGCACGGACAGCTTGCCCATCCTGGGGGCGGAGCCGTTGTTCACCTGGTCGTTGGGTTCGAGGTCGGCGAAGGAGTCGTTGCCCTCGTAGCGCACGGCCATGTAGAGGATCATGCGGGCGACGTCTCCCTTGACCGCGTCGCGCGGTTCGAAGGAGTCGCCGTCGGTGAAGTTGCCGGGCGCCTCGGCCACGGGGCTGCCGCCGTCGTCGAAGTCCTTGTTGCCGCGGGTGGAGTTGACCGAGACGTCCGTGGGGCGCAGGTGGTGGATGTCGGTGCCCGGCCCCGTGGCCGTACCGAAGCCGCCGTGGGACTTGGCCCAGACGTGCTCACGGTTCCACTGGCCGGCGTTGCCGCCGTTCTCGTTCTTGGAATGGGAGCGGCCGGTGTAGAGCAGGATCACGTTGGAGGGGTCGGCGGGGTCCTCGTCGGCGGCCTTGAGGGCGTCCCACACCTGGCTGTAGGAGAGCTTGGTCTGGGTGCTGATGATCGTGTGCAGGGCGGCCTTGAGCTCGGGGCCGGTCTTGCCGAGGGCGTCGCGGTAGTACGTGTCGTCGAGTGCGGCGGCGAGGGTGGTGGGACGGTCGGGCGGGGTGTCGGCGGGGGCCGCTGCCGCGGTGCCCGCGAGGAGGGCGACGGCGGCCGCGGTGGCCAGCAGTGGACGCGCGTAGATCCAGTGATGACGGGACATGTGGGGTGTCCTCTCGAAACGCGGGCACCACGACGCCGGCCCCGGGTGAGGGCGCTCGTCGGGGTGGCCGGGCGGTGTGTGGTACGCGGGAGCCTTCCACACGCACCGTGGCCCGCGTGTGAACGCTGCGTACCTATCATGTGCAGGTCAAGAGTGGGTCTCGTCCGGGCCCCGGGCCCACCCAACCCGGGGCCCCCCCCGGCAGGGAGGAGCCCACAACCGCCGGCCCACAGCCGCACAACC
>NZ_JBEYKR010000086.1:0-29637 GCF_040703535.1 Streptomyces sp. NPDC007346 | reverse complement strand
GTCCGCCGGCTGAGCGGCGGACCCCGGCGGCGGAGGTCTCAGGCTCCCCCGGTGTGGACCTGGAACGCGGCCCGGCGGACCGCCTTGGCCAGCGCCGGGTCGGGGTGGGCGGCGGCCAGCGCGACCAGGACCTGGACGGTGCGCGGGTGGCCGACGGCCCGGACCTCGTCGAGCAGGGCCGGCACCGTGCCCTGGACGGCGGAGTCGAGGTGGCGCACCAGCAGGCCGGTCTCGCCGTGGTCGGCGACGGCCGCGGCGGTGTCGACCCAGAGCCAGGTGGCCTCCTCGCGGCTGAGGATCTCCTGCGCGTCGTCCGGGTCGGCCCCCTCGTACTCGGCGAGCCACAGCAGGGCGTAGGGCCGCAGCGAGGGGCTGGTGGCCACGGCACGGACCTCGGGCTCGGCGGGGGCGCCCACCACCCGCAGCGCCTCGAAGGCCAGCCCGCGCAGCAGCGCGTCCTCGCCCCGGGCGACGGCGAGCAGTTCGGCGACGGCGCTGCCGACCGTACGGGCGGCGAGCCAGGCCCGGTACTCGTCGCGGGCCGGTCCCGGGGTGAGCCGGGCGCAGCCCAGGAGCATGTCGGCGGCGGACTGCTCGATGTTCCCGGCCGGGCTCTGGGCGGCGACGCAGATCTGCTCCAGCTTGACCCAGACCGCCCAGTTGCCGAGCGGGGTGAGGGTGGCGTGCCCGTTGCCCAGGGTCAGTGCGCCGACGGCGGCGAGGCCCTCCAGGGCCCAGTCGAGCAGCAGGGCGTCCAGGCCGGCGCCGCGGTCCGGCGCGAGCGCGGGGCGCTGCTCGTCGGCCGCCGGGTCGCCGGTGTCCGCCGCCTTGCCCGCCCCGTACGGCACTTCGCAGCGCTCCTCGTGGAGTTCGGCGATGCGCTGGGCGAGGAGGTCCAGCAGGGCGGGCACGGGGACCGGGCCCGCGGAGAGCTGGAGGAGGGAGAGCACCTGGGGCACGGCCTCGACGGCTTCGGCGACCGCACCGGTCTCGATGCCCTCGGGCGCCGCGTGGACGAGCGACCAGGCGTCGAAGAGCGCCACCCAGCCGCGCAGCACGGCCGAGTCGTCCCGGTCCCAGGCCCGCAGCCGCCAGCCGGGGCGGGCGGTGTCGCCGTGCAGCTCGACGAGGCCGGCCAGCCGGGCCCGGTCCCAGCCCGCACGCACCTGTGCCGGGGAGAGCTCCAGGGCCGTCGCGGCCCGTTCGAGTGCCTGGGCGGCGAGCGGGGCGGAGCTGCCGGGGGCGGGGGCGCCGGCCGCCCAGTGGGCGATGCGTACGGCGTCGGCGAGGACCGCCCTGGCCTGGCGGGCCAGTTCCGGGCGGGGCGGGGTGCCCTCGGGGGGCCGGGGGGCCGGCCTGGTGCGGCGGGTGGACACGGCCCTGCGGGCGGTGGCGAGGGGTCGCGGGCGGACAAGTCGCAGCCTGGAGTCGCGCGGGGTACGGGACGTCACGGGAGCAGTCTTGCCCCTGACGGCCCGAAAGCCCAAACGGAAGGCGTCTCACCGCCGCGCGCACGGTTACCGGCGGTGCGGCGACCAAAGGGACCGATCCCCGCATCGCCTCACATCAAGGGCGTGAGGAAGCGCCTGAGGGCCTCTTCGTAGCGGCCGGGGTCGGCGTTCCACATCGACGCATGCGGAGCCTGCCGCACGGTGTGGAGGCCGACCAGGTCCGGGCGGCGGGCCGCGAGCTCCTGGGAGGGGCCCCAGGGGGCGATCGTGTCGTCCGGGCCGTGCAGGATCAGCGTCGGGGCGGGCAGCGTGCCGGGCACGGAGGTGTCCAGGAGCGGGGCCGAGGTCATCCCGGTCCGGCCCTGGGCGGCGCGCACGGCCAGCGGCAGCAGGGCGGCGGGGACTCCGCGGGCGGCGGCCAGGGCACGCAGGGTGGTCTGCCAGTCCATGACCGGGGAGTCCAGGACGAGGCCCTCGACGCGCTCGCGCAGCGGGGAGTCGACCGCGGCGTGCAGGGCCATGGAGGCGCCGGTGGACCAGCCGTAGAGGATCACCTTCCGGGCGCCGTAGCGCACGGCGAAGCGCATGGCGGCGTCCAGGTCGCGCCATTCGGAGGCGCCGAGGTGGCTCAGGCCGTCGGCGGGGCGGGGGGCTCCGGCGTCCCCCCGGTAGGCGATGTCCAGCACCGGGATCCGCATGCCGCTCAGAAAGCCCATCAGGTTCATGGGGTGCTCGCGGGTGGTGCCGAGGCCGTGTGCGGCGATGACCCAGGTGTCGCGGTCGCCGGGCACCCACCAGGCGGGCAGTCCGCCGAGTTCGCCGGGGATCTCGACCTCCCGGTACTCCAGGCCGAGGGCGCTGCCCGGGTCCCCGCGGTACAGCTCGGGGGTGAGGCGGACCTTGGCGCCCGGTTCCAGGATGCCGTGGGTGACCCGCTCCAGAGTGCGCACGACGGTGTCGGCGGTGGACTCGGCCCCCTCGACGACGGGCCCGACCACGGCGTGGACGCCGGGGCCCTCGATCCCGTACGTGCCGGGACGGAGCGCCGTGAAGGAGCGGGTCAGGGTGATCCGCCCGATCGCCGTGGCGTGCACGGTGAGTCTGCGGTCGGCGGGGAGGGGGCGTCTGGGCGCCGCCTTGAGGGCGGCGTCGCTGGCGTACCGGCCGGCCGCGACCGCTGCCGCGCCGGCGCCGAGGATCGTGGTGACGGCCGTTGCCGTCGCAGTTGCCGGGCGCACCGCTCCAGTGTCGTGGGGCGGGCGGCGCGATGCCAGTGGACGGGGCCGTCCGGTGCGGGGCGGGCGTGTCGCGGTCCGGGGCGGGCGGGGGCCCCGGCGGTGGGGTCCGCCGCGCGAGGTCCCCTCTCAGCCCGGCTGCCCGTACCCCTTGAGCGCCTCGGTCACCTCGGCCAGCTGGGCTTCGTCGAGCAGGGCAGGGGTGCGGCCCGGTACGGCGCTCGCGGTGAGCCAGAGGCGGCAGAGCCACTCCAGCTGCGCGGTGCGCTCGTAGGCCTGGTCGAGGGTGGAGCCGTAGGTGACGGTGCCGTGGTTGGCCAGCAGGCAGCCGGTACGGCCCTGAAGGGCGGTGAGCATGGCGTCGGCCAGCTCCGGGGTGCCGTAGCGGGCGTAGGGGGCGGTGCGGACGGGGCCGCCGAGGATGGCCGCCGCGTAGTGCACGAGCGGCACCTCGGTGACGAGGGTGGAGACGGCGGTGGCGTGCACCGCGTGGGTGTGGACCACGGCGGTGGCGTCGGTCTCCCGGTGGATCGCGAGGTGGAGGGGGAGTTCGCTGGTCGGCCTGAGCCTCCCGAGCACCTGCCGTCCGCTCAGGTCGACCCCGACCGCGTCCCCGGGTCCGAGCCGGTCGTAGGGCACCCCGCTGGGGGTCACCAGGACCAGGTCTCCGACGCGGGCCGACACATTGCCGGAGGCGCCGACGACCAGCCCGTCGGCGGCGCTCCTGCGGGCGGTGTCGACCACCTCCCGCCAGGCCCGGACGACTGATTCCGGCTGCTGCTCGCTCATGGGGCGAGCGTAGGCGCGGGGGCGCGGAACCGGAACGGCCTGCCCCACGTGACCGGGATCTCCTCCAGGGCCGAAACCGCTGTCAAAAACTTCCCCAACGGGGGGCAAAGGGCAGACCAGCGGGTGCCCCACCGGCCCCCCGTGGCCTCTCCCGCACACAAGCGGAACCACCGCACTCCGATTGGGGTCACCACAGCGCCCTGCCCAGTTCATCTTCCGTTCACCCAGGTTGCCTACGGTCCACGAGCCACTGACGTCGAACGATTGCCTGGGTAAATGGAACACATCACGCTGCTGCTTGCGATTGTGGTCGTAACAGCTCTCGTGTTCGATTTCACGAACGGTTTCCACGACACCGCCAACGCGATGGCGACCACCATCTCGACCGGCGCGATGAAGCCCAAGACAGCGGTGGCCATGTCCGCCGTTCTCAACCTGATCGGCGCGTTCCTGTCGGTGGAGGTCGCCAAGACGATCTCCGGCGGGATCGTCAACGAGGACGGCATCAGAACCGAGGTCATCTTCGCGGCGCTCGTCGGCGCCATCCTGTGGAATCTCCTGACCTGGCTGGTCGGCCTGCCCTCCAGCTCGTCCCACGCCCTGTTCGGCGGTCTGATCGGCGCCGCCGTGATGTCGGCCGGCTGGTCCTCGATCAACGGCGGCACCGTCGTCACCAAGGTGCTGCTCCCCGCCATCGCCGCCCCGCTGGTCGCCGGTCTCGCCGCGATGCTGGCCACGCGGCTGACGTACCGCATCAACCGGAACGTCACCGACCCGAACCAGCTCAAGTCGACGGCGAAGGGCTACCGGGCCGGGCAGATCGCCTCGGCCGGTCTGGTCTCGCTCGCCCACGGCACCAACGACGCCCAGAAGACGATGGGCATCATCACCCTGGCCCTGGTCACCGGCGGTGTCCTGGCCCCCGGTTCCAACCCGCCGATGTGGGTCATCGTCTCCGCCGGTATCGCCATCGCGCTCGGCACCTACCTCGGTGGCTGGCGCATCATCCGCACCATGGGCAAGGGCCTGACCGACCTCCGGCCGCCGCAGGGCTTCGCCGCCCAGACCAGTGCGGCGACCGTCATCCTGGCCTCCTCGCACCTCGGCTTCTCGCTCTCCACCACCCAGTCCTGCTCCGGTGCCGTGATGGGCGCGGGCCTCGGCCGCAAGGGCGGCGTGGTCCGCTGGTCCACCGCCACCCGGATGTTCGTCGCCTGGGGCCTGACGCTCCCGGCCGCGGGCCTGGTCGGCGCGGGCGCCGAGTTCCTCACCAAGCAGGGCCCGTGGGGCATCACCGTCACCGCGCTCCTGCTGGTCGGCGGCTCCTTCGCCATCTGGCTGGCCTCGCGCCGCCAGCCGGTCGACCACACCAACGTCAACGACACGGCCGTCGACGGCACGGACATCGACGGCTCGGCCACCACCGGGGAGCCACAGGGCGTCGTCACCACGGCCATCGCCGCGGTCCAGCCGCCGCCCATCGGTCCCCTCCCCACCGACCTCATGACCACCATCCCGGCCCCGACCGCTGCGCCCGACGACACGGCGCGGCCCTCGGCCACGGTGTAAGGACAGATCCGTATGAAAATCGACTGGGCAGCTCTCGCCTCCGTCTTCGGTGTCAGTCTCGTGGTCACCGTCGCGCTGGTCGGCCTCTTCACCGTGGGCATCGTCGCCCTCTCCAAACTGTCGGCCCCGGTCGGCAGCAGCTCCTCCGGCGGGTCGACCGTCCTGGCGCGCACCGGCGCGTACGCCTCCTTCGCGCTGTGCGCGGCGGCGGTCGCGTACGGGATCTATCTGATCGTCGCCTGACGCGCACCCAGCGCACTCCCTCGGGCCGGGCACACTCCTGTGTGTCCGGCCCGATGTGCGTCTGCGCACACTGGCCCTCCGCTGGTCAACAGCAAGTTGACGGCTGTTCTCGCAGCGTGGTGGACTGCCGGAGCCATTTACGGCGACAGCAGAGGAAGCCGGTGCGAATCCGGCGCGGTCCCGCCACTGTCACCGGGGAGCACTCCCCCACACCGGATGTCACGGCCCTCGCCACGCGGGCTGGAAGGCCGGGGGAACTGCGGATCCGGAAGCCAGGAGACTCTCGTCGCCGGTCACGTCGAACCAGGGCGCGGACCCTGAGTTAAGGACTTAACGCCATGTCTGGCCGCCGAGCGCCGCATCCCGTACCCCCCGACGCCGGAACCTCCCGCCCCACGACGGCCTGACGCCGTGCGTGTCGATCGCGTCTTCGCGTACGGCGCCACCGCCGGGATCATCGCCGACGCGGCTCTCGGCGACCCGCGCCGGGGCCATCCCGTCGCCGGTTTCGGCCGGGCCGCCGCGCGGGTGGAGTCCCTGCTGTGGCGCGACGACCGGGGCCGGGGCGCGCTGCACACCCTCGTGTGCGCCGGAGGCGCCGTCGGGGCCGCCGCACTGGCCGCCCGTGCCGTACGGACACGCCCCGCGCTCGCCGTCGCGCTGACCGCCGCCACCACCTGGTCGGTCGTCGGCGGTACGTCGCTGGGCCGGGAGGCCCGCGCCATCGGGGGCGCGCTGGCCGCCGGGGACCTGGACGTGGCCCGGGAGCGGCTGCCGCATCTGTGCGGGCGTGATCCGCAGGCCCTGGACGGGCCGCAGATCGCCCGCGCCGTCGTCGAGTCGGTCGCCGAGAACACCTCGGACGCCGTCGTCGGCGCGCTGGTGTGGGGGGCGATCGGCGGGGTGCCGGGACTCGTCGGCTTCCGGGCCGTGAACACGCTCGACGCGATGGTCGGCCACAAGTCGCCCCGCCACCGCCGTTACGGCTGGGCCTCCGCCCGCCTGGACGACCTCGCGGGGTGGCCCGGTGCCCGGCTGACGGCCGCGCTGGCCGTGGTGGGCGGGGGCAGGCCCCGTCAGGCCGTACGCGCCTGGAGGGCCGACGCGGGGCGCCACCCGAGCCCGAACGCGGGCCCGGTGGAGGCCGCGTTCGCGGGGGCGCTCGGCGTACGGCTCGGCGGGACGCTGGCGTACGCCGGGCGCGTCGAGCACCGGCCGGTCCTGAACGGGGAGGCCGGGCGAGAGGTGCGGAGCGCCGACATCGAACGTGCGGTGCGGTTGTCGCGCCGGGTGGGGGTGCTGGCCCTCGGCGTGTGTGTGGTGGGCCGGATGGCCGTGGGACGGATGGCCGCGGGGCGGTCGTCCACCGGACGGAAGCGGGGGCGGGCATGAGCGGCGGGCTGCTGGTGGCGGGGACCACCTCGGACGCGGGCAAGAGCGTCGTCACGGCGGGCATCTGCCGCTGGCTGGTGCGCCGGGGCGTGAAGGTCGCGCCGTTCAAGGCGCAGAACATGTCCCTCAACTCCTTCGTGACCCGCGAGGGCGCCGAGATCGGGCGCGCCCAGGCGATGCAGGCGCAGGCCGCCCGGGTGGAGCCGACCGCCCTGATGAACCCGGTCCTGCTCAAACCCGGCAGCGACCGCTCCAGCCAGGTCGTCCTGATGGGGAAGCCGGTCGGGGAGATGAGCGCCCGTGGCTACCACGGCGGCCGGCAGGAAGCGCTGCTCGGGACGGTCGTGGACTGTCTGGAGCAGCTGCGGTCGACGTACGACGCGGTGATCTGCGAGGGCGCCGGGTCGCCGGCCGAGATCAACCTGCGACGGACCGACATCGTGAACATGGGCATCGCGCGGGCCGCGAAGTTCCCCGTGCTGGTGGTCGGGGACATCGACCGGGGCGGGGTCTTCGCCTCGTTCTTCGGGACCACGGCGCTGCTGAGCGCCGAGGACCAGTCGCTGGTCGCGGGGTACCTGGTGAACAAGTTCCGGGGCGACGTCTCGCTGCTGGAGCCGGGCCTGGACATGCTGTACGGGCTCACCGGGCGGCGGACGTACGGGGTGCTGCCGTACACCCACGGCCTCGGCATCGACGAGGAGGACGGTCTGCGGGTCTCCCTGCGGGGTGCGGTACGGGAGTCGGTCGTGGCTCCCCCGCACGGCGAGGACGTGCTGCGGGTCGCGGTCTGCGCGGTGCCGTTGATGTCGAACTTCACGGACGTGGACGCGCTGGCCGCCGAACCGGGCGTCGTCGTGCGGTTCGTGGACCGGGCCGACGAGCTGGCCGACGCGGACCTGGTCGTCGTGCCCGGCACACGCGGCACGGTGAAGGCGCTGGCCTGGCTGCGGGAGCGGGGCCTGGCGGACGCCCTGGTGCGGCGGGCGGCGGAGGGCCGGCCGGTGCTGGGGATCTGCGGCGGGTTCCAGGTGCTCGGTGAGCGCATCGAGGACGAGGTGGAGTCGCGGGCGGGGGTCGTGGACGGGCTGGGGCTCCTTCCCGTACGCATCCGGTTCGACCGGGCCAAGACGCTGGCGCGGCCGGTGGGTTCGGCGCTCGGGGAGCCGGTGGAGGGGTACGAGATCCACCACGGGGTGGCCGATGTGCGGGGCGGCGAACCGTTCCTGGACGGGTGCCGGGTGGGGTCGGTGTGGGGGACGCACTGGCACGGGTCGCTGGAGAGCGACGCGTTCCGGCGGCGGTTCCTGGTGGAGGTGGCCGGGGCCGCGGGGCGGCGGTTCGTTCCCGCGCCGGACACGAGCTTCGGGGTGCTGCGGGAGGAGCAGCTGGACCGGCTGGGGGATCTGGTGGAGGAGCACGCGGACACGGACGCGTTGTGGCGGTTGATCGAGGGGGGCGCGCCCGCGGGGCTGCCGTTCGTGCCGCCGGGGGCGCCTTCGCCGGGCGCGGGTGCTCCGGAGAGCCGGGGCGCCGCCCCCGGACCCGCTCCCGGGTCGCCGGAGGGGCTCGGGCCTGCCGGGTCCGCCGGATTCGGCCCAGCCGCCGAGCCCGGGGCCGCAGGCCCTGATTTTGCTGATGTTCATGTCGACGAGGAGGCCAAGTGAGTACGCCGTATCCCTTCACCGCGATCGTCGGGCAGGACGACCTGCGGCTCGGGCTGTTGCTGAACGCGGTCAGTCCGGCCGTCGGTGGTGTGCTCGTGCGGGGCGAGAAGGGGACCGCCAAGTCCACCGCCGTCCGCGCACTGGCCGCCCTCATGCCCGAGGTCTCCGTCGTGCCGGGGTGCCGGTTCTCCTGCGACCCCGCCTCCCCCGACCCGGCGTGCCCCGACGGGCCGCACGCGCGGGCCGCCGGTGTGTCGCGGGCCGCGCGGACCGTGGAGCTGCCCGTCGGCGCGTCCGAGGACCGGCTCGTGGGGGCGCTGGACATCGAGCGGGCGCTCTCGGAGGGCGTGAAGGCGTTCGAGCCGGGGCTGCTGGCCGACGCGCACCGCGGGATCCTGTACGTCGACGAGGTCAACCTCCTCCACGACCACCTGGTGGACCTGCTGCTGGACGCGGCCGCCATGGGTGCCTCGTACGTCGAGCGCGAAGGCGTCTCCGTACGCCATGCGGCACGGTTCCTGCTGGTCGGGACGATGAACCCGGAGGAGGGCGAGCTGCGGCCGCAGCTGCTGGACCGGTTCGGGCTCACCGTGGAGGTGGCCGCCTCCCGGGACACCGACGAGCGGGTGGAGGTCGTGCGGCGCCGGCTGGCGTACGACGACGACGCCGAGGGGTTCGCCGCGCGCTGGGCCGCGGAGGAGTCGGCCCTGCGCGAGCGGATCGCCGGCGCGCGCGCCCTGCTGCCGCGCGTCGTGCTCGGTGACGGTGTGCTGCGCCAGATCGCCGCGACCTGCGCCGCGTTCGAGGTCGACGGGATGCGGGCCGACATCGTGATGGCCCGCACGGCGACCGCGCTCGCCGCCTGGGCCGGGCGCGAGGAGGTGACCGCCGACGACGTACGGCAGGCCGCTCTCCTGGCCCTCCCCCACCGGCGGCGCCGCAACCCGTTCGACGCGCCGGGGCTCGACGAGGACAAGCTCGACCAGACCCTGGACGAGGCCGCCGGGGACGAGGGGCAGGACAACGACGACGATCCCGGCCCCGGCCCCGATGGCGGCGGCGACGGCGGTGGGGGCGGTGGTGTGCCGCCGCAGGCCGACGGGGAGGACCGCACGCCGCCCCGGAGCGAAGGCGGCTCGGACGACACGCCGCCGCAGGCCCCCGAAGGCGCCCCCGACGCGCCCGGCCGGTCCGCCGGGGCCGAGCAGCGGCCGGTGGCCTCCGCCGAGCCGTTCCGTACGAAGATGCTCAGCGTGCCGGGGCTCGGCGAAGGGGCGGCGGGGCGGCGCTCCCGGGCCCGTACCGAGCACGGCCGTACCACCGGCGCACGCCGCCCGCAGGGGTCGCTGACCAAGCTGCACCTGGCCGCGACCGTGCAGGCCGCCGCCCCCCACCAGCGCTCGCGCGGGCGCTCCGGGCGCGGGCTCGTGGTGCGCCGGGACGATCTGCGGCAGGCGACCCGCGAGGGGCGCGAGGGCAACCTCGTGCTGTTCGTCGTGGACGCCTCCGGGTCGATGGCGGCCCGGCAGCGGATGAGCGCGGTCAAGGGGGCCGTGCTGTCGCTGCTGCTCGACGCCTACCAGCGGCGGGACAAGGTCGGTCTGGTCACCTTCCGGGGCAAGGACGCCGAGGTGGCGCTGCCGCCGACCTCCTCCGTGGACGCGGCCGCCTCCCGCCTGGAGTCGCTGCCGACCGGGGGGCGTACGCCGCTCGCGGCCGGGCTGCTCAAGGCGCACGACGTGCTGCGGGTGGAGCGGCTGCGCGACCCCTCGCGCCGGCCCCTGCTCGTCGTCGTCACCGACGGCCGGGCCACCGGCGGTCCGGAGCCGGTGGCGCTGGCGGGGCGGGCGGCGCGGCTGCATCAGGCCGAGGGGACGGCCTCGGTCGTCGTGGACTGCGAGTCGGGGTACGTACGCCTCGGTCTCGCCGGGGAGTTGGCCCGGGAACTGGGAGGCACCGCCGTCACGCTCGACGAGCTGCGGGCCGACTCGATCGCCGGGCTCGTCAAGGACGTCACCGCAGCCGGGAGGGCCGCTTAATGCCGCAGGGACAGCCGACATCGGTGCCGGACGACGGGCTCACCACCCGTCAGCGCCGCAACCGCCCGCTCCTGTTCGTCCACACGGGCATCGGGAAGGGCAAGTCGACAGCAGCGTTCGGGCTCGCGCTGCGGGCCTGGAACCAGGGCTGGCCGATCGGGGTGTTCCAGTTCGTGAAGTCGGCGAAGTGGAAGGTCGGCGAGGAGAACGCGCTGAAGGTGCTCGGCGCGAGCGGCGAGGGCGGCACCGTCGACTGGCACAAGATGGGCGAGGGCTGGTCCTGGGTGCAGCGCGACGGTCAGCTCGACAACGAGGAGAAGGCCCGCGAGGGCTGGGAGCAGGTCAAGCGGGACCTGGCGGCCGAGACGTACAAGCTGTACGTGCTCGACGAGTTCGCCTACCCGATGCACTGGGGCTGGATCGACACCGACGAGGTCGTCGAGGTGATGCGGAACCGGCCCGGCACCCAGCACGTGGTGATCACCGGCCGCAACGCGCCCGACAAGCTCATCGAGGCCGCCGACCTGGTGACCGACATGTCCAAGGTCAAGCACCCGATGGACGCGGGGCAGAAGGGCCAGAGGGGCATCGAGTGGTGAGCGTGCCCCGTCTGGTCATCGCCGCTCCGGCCTCCAACAGCGGCAAGACCACCGTCGCCACCGGCCTGATGGCCGCCTTCGCCGCGCGCGGGCTCGCCGTCTCGCCGCACAAGGTGGGCCCGGACTACATCGATCCCGGCTACCACTCGCTGGCGACGGGCCGCCCCGGCCGGAATCTCGACGCGTACATGTGCGGGACGGATCTGGTCGCCCCGCTCTTCGCGCACGGGTCGGCGGGGTGCGACCTCGCCGTGGTCGAGGGCGTGATGGGGCTGTACGACGGTGCCTCGGGACAGGGGGAGCTGGCGTCGACCGCGCAGGTGGCGAAGCTGCTCAAGGCCCCGGTGGTGCTGGTGGTGGACGCCTCGTCGCAGTCGCGGTCGGTGGCGGCCCTGGTGCACGGGTTCGCCTCCTGGGACCCTCAGGTGCGGATCGGCGGGGTGATCCTGAACAAGGTGGCCTCCGACCGGCACGAGGCGCTGCTGCGGGACGCGTTGGACGAGTCCGGGCTGCCGGTGCTCGGTGTCCTGCGGCGGGCGCCTCAGGTGGCGACGCCCTCGCGCCACCTGGGTCTGGTCCCGGTGGCCGAGCGGCAGGGCGACGCGGTGGACGCCGTACGGGCCATGGGTGAGCGGGTGCGCGCCGGGTGCGACCTGGACGCGCTGATGGCGCTGGCACGGACGGCGCCCGCGCTGCCGGACGCGCCGTGGGAACCGGCGTACGCCGTCGTGGAGGGGCCCCGGCCGGTCGTCGCCGTGGCCGGCGGGGCGGCGTTCACCTTCGCGTACGCGGAACACGCCGAGCTGCTGACGGCGGCCGGTGCGGAGGTCGTGGTCTTCGACCCGCTGCGGGACGAGAAGCTGCCGGTGGGGACGGCGGGGCTCGTGATCGGCGGCGGGTTCCCGGAGGTGTACGCCCCCGAGCTGTCGGCCAACGAACCGTTGCGGCGGGCGGTCACGGAGCTGGCCCTCAGCGGAGCCCCGGTGGCGGCCGAGTGCGCGGGGCTGCTGTATCTGGCGCGGGAGCTGGACGGGCGGCCGATGTGCGGGGTGCTGGACGCCGAGGCCCGGATGTCGGAGCGGCTCACGCTCGGCTACCGGCAGGCGGTGGCGGTCTCGGACAGCCCACTGGCGGTCGCCGGGACCCGGATGCGGGGCCACGAGTTCCACCGGACGGTGCTGGAGCCGGGGGCGGGGGCCACGCCCGCCTGGGGCATGCACCAGCCGGAGCGGCGGGTGGAGGGGTACGTCCAGCGGGGCGTGCACGCCAGCTACCTGCACACCCACTGGGCGGCCACCCCCTCGGTGGCCCAGCGCTTCGTGGAGCACTGCCGGGTGCGGTGAGCGCTGACGCACCGGGGGCGTCGGGCGCCTCGGGCGCACAGGAGCGCGCTGGAGCGCACCAGGCGTGCGCGCGGCTCACTCGGCGATGCCCACGACCAGCCAGATGAAGCCCACGCCCCCGATGGTGCAGAGAAGGGTCGAGCGGGCGGGATGGGTGTGGTGTGCCTCGGGAAGGATCTCCGCAGCGGCGAGGTAGAGCAGCGCTCCGCCGAAGAATCCGAGATAGCCGCCGAGCAGTTCCTCCGGAAGGGTGAACAGCAGCGTGGTCGCGGCGCCCACGACCGGCGCCACGGCGGCCGCGAACAGCATCAGGAGCGCCTTGCGGCGGGCGTTCCCGTAAAGACTGGTGAGGGTGTACGTGTTGAATCCGTCGGCGAAGTCATGACTGATCACCGCCAGTGCCACGGCCAGGCCCATGGCTCCGCTGACCTGGAAGGCGGCGCCGAGCGCGATGCCGTCCATCAGGCTGTGGCCGACCATCGCGGCGGCTGCCGTCAGCCCCACCTGCGGTACGCGTTCGCCGCTCGCCCCGTGTGCCACCTGGCGTACGGCGAGCAGCCCCTCGACCAGATGCGCGACCAGGAAGCCGCCGACGAACAGCAGCAGGGCGGCGGGCACCCCGAACACCGGGGTGCCCGTGGCCTCCAGCGCCTCCGGCAGGAGGTCCAGGCCGACCACCCCGAGCATCAGCCCGCCCGCGAAGCCGAGCACCAGATGGCGGCGGTCCGTGACGCGTTGCGCGACCCAGCCGCCGGCCAGAGTCATCAGGAACGCGCCGAGCGCGACGAACACCGCCATGGGCTCTTGCTAGCCGATCGAGCCGGTCGGCCGCATCTCAGGGCGCCCTTACCCGGGGCGCCCGCACCCGCCCGTACGACACCTCTCACGGCGCCCGGTTCCGTGGCCGTACACGGAACAGCTCCACCCCCACCGCTTGATGTGAAGCCCGCCTGGTGTGAAGGCCGCTTCGTGTGAAGCCGCTCGATGTGAAAGGCAGGCTCCGCCATGACGAGCATCCCGCCCCCAGGAATCCGCCCATGACCGCAGCGTCCGCCCGCCCCGCCCCCGGGCCCGGCGCGCGGAACCTGGTCGTCGGGGTCGGCGCCCGGCGAGGAGCCCCGGCCGACGCGGTGTTCGGCCTGATCGAGGAGGTGCTGCGCGGGGCGGGGCTGCGTACCGCCGATGTCGTGGAGGTGGCGACCGTCGAGACGAAGGCGGACGAGCCGGGGATCGTGGGGGCGGCCGCCTGGCTCGGGGTGCCGGTGCGGGCGTACCCGGCGGCGGCGCTGGCCGGGGTGCGCGTGCCCAACCCGTCGGGAGCGCCGGCCGGGGCGGTGGGCACGCCGTCGGTCGCGGAGGCGGCGGCGCTGATCGACGCGGACGAACTGGTGGTGGAGAAGTCCGCCGGCAAAGGGCTCGCGACCTGCGCGGTGGCACGCCGTTTTCCGGCCGTCCTGGGACCTTTCCCCGTCTCCGGCGAGAAAAATTCCACCCCACTCGTGACGGAAGGCCCCCGCCCGTTCACCATGGCAGCCATGAATCCCCCCACGCGGAACATCGAGAGCGCCGGGCCCGACCTGCGCCACCACGGCGACGCGGAGGTGCGCGGCGAGGATCTGACCGATCTCGCCGTGAACGTCCGCACCCACACCCCACCGGAGTGGCTGCGCCAGCGGATAGCCGCCTCCCTCGTCTCCCTGGCCGCCTACCCCGACGGCACGGCGGCCCGCACGGCGGTCGCCGAACGCCACGGACTGCCGGTGGAACGTGTCCTGTTGACGGCGGGCGCGGCCGAGGCGTTCGTCCTGATCGCCCGAGCGCTCCCGGCCCGGCGCCCGGTCGTCGTGCATCCGCAGTTCACCGAGCCGGAGGCGGCGCTGCGGGCGGCCGGGCACGGGGTGGGGCGGGTGCTGCTGCGGGAGGAGGACGGCTTCCGGCTCGATCCGGCGGCGGTGCCCGAGGACGCGGACCTGGTGGTGGTCGGCAACCCGACCAACCCGACGTCCGTGCTGCACCCGGCGGCGCTGCTGGAGCGGCTGGCCAGACCGGGGCGGACGCTGGTGGTGGACGAGGCGTTCATGGACGTCGTGCCGGGCGAGCGCGAGGCGCTGTGCGGCCGGACGGACATCCCGGGTCTGGTCGTGCTGCGCAGCCTCACCAAGACGTGGGGGCTGGCCGGGCTGCGGATCGGTTACGTGCTGGCCGAGCCGGAGACCGTCGCGCTGCTCGCCGAGGCGCAGCCGCTGTGGCCGGTGTCGTCCCCGGCGCTGGCGGCGGCCCAGGCGTGCATGGAGCCGAGAGCGCTGGTGGAGGCGGCCCGAGCGGCGGACCGGATCACCGTGGACCGGGCCCATCTGCTGGCCGGGCTCGCGGAGTTCAGCGAGGTGCGGGCGGTCGAGGAGGCCCGGGGACCGTTCGTCCTGGTCCGGCTGGAGCGGGCGGCGGAGGTCCGCGAACGGTTGCGGCTGCTGGGCTTCGCGGCCCGGCGCGGCGATACGTTCCCGGGGCTGGGGCCGCAGTGGCTGCGGCTCGCCGTACGCGACCGGGCGACGACCAACCGCTTCCTCCAGGCCCTGGACCAGGCCGTTCAGGCGCTGCCCGCGCGAACGGGGCGCTGAGAGGGGCCGGGCCCCGCTGAGAAGCCGGGCCCCGTGGGGCGGCGTCCGTCGTACGGAACGCCGCCCCCGGGGCTCGCACGCGGGCTCGGGTCAGCTCTGGCGGCTGCTGCCGCGCCTGCGCGCCATCACCGTGGCGCCCGCGCCGACCGCCAGCAGCACGGCGGCGCCGCCCGCGAGGTACGGGGTGGTGGAGCTGCCGCCGGTCTCGGCGAGGTTGGGCGTGGTGGGGGCCTCGCCGGCGTCGGAGCCGGTCTGCGGCTTCACGTCCGAGCCGCCGGTGGAGCCGCCGTCGCTGCCACCCGGCTCCTCGGGCGTCTCGGGGGCCTTGGGCTCGTCCGGCGTCTTGGGCTCCTCGGGCGTCTTCGGCGCCTTCGGCGTCTCGCAGGTCGCCTCGGCGAGGGTGACCTCGCCCTTCACGTCGGCGACGTTGAGGTCGAGCGGGTTCACCGAGACCTTCAGCCGGAGCGCCGTCGCGGCGGCCGTACGCGAGGTGGTCTCCGTCTCCGACAGGTCGAGGGTCACCTCACCGACGCCCGGCACCGCCACCCGGGTCGGGCCGCCCGCGGAGAGCGTCACCTTCCTGCCGAGCACGGAGACATGGCCGAGCACGTTCGACTCGGCGACGGGCTGCTTGCCGGCCTCGCAGAGCGCCTTGGAGGTCACCTTCTCGACCTCGATGAGCGAGAGCGCGGGCAGTCCGGGCACATGGACCCGGGCCTTGGCCAGGTTGGTGTACCCCTCGGCCTTGTGCTCGTCCACGGTGGCGTTCGCGGTGGCCACGTCGGCCCGCAGGATGCTGACCGGCCGGTCGCCCTCCACCCCGTCCAGGTCCACGGTGAGCGCGGTCCTCTCGGCGCTGGCCGGCGCCTGCACCTCGTTGAGCGTGACCTTGAGGGGCACCTGGACGGACTTGTCGAGGAGCGAGACGTCGAGCCCGGTACGGAGCACGACCGCGCTCGCCCTGCCCTCGCCGCCGGTGGTGGGCGTCGCCGGGGCTGCCTGCGCGGGGACGGCGGCGAGCAGGGTGACGGGAGCGGCGACCGCCAGGGCGGCGAGACGGAAGGTGTTGCTGTTCACGATGGTGGAACCCCCACAAGAGACATGGAGCCACAGGTGCCGTCAATGGGGGACATCGCGTGCACCGGTGGCCTCGACTCCGTGAATCTTTACGCACTGAGGGTGAACTGGTGGATACCTGGCGTGAGTTCACCCCAAAGGGGGGTTTCCGCGCGCATATTCGAATCTTTCGGCACGCTCGTTCCCCTCCCGTCTCATCCCGTCACCCGTTTCACCCGTTTCCCCGGGCGTGAGCCGTACGGCGTGCGACGGCGTCGGAGCGTGCGCAGAAGTGCGTCAACGAGCCGGGACGTCTTCCGTCACTGCCTGTCAACGCGGCGCCGCCTCACCCGATGACCCGCCCGTTCAGCACGATGTGGCGCGGGGCCGCCAGCACCCGGACATCGGCGCGCGGGTCCTCGTCGTACACGACCAGGTCCGCCGGAGCGCCCTCCTCCAGCCCCGGCCGCCCCAGCCAGCTCCTCGCCCCCCACGCGGTGGCGGAGAGGGCCTCCAGGGGCGGGATGCCCGCCTTCACCAGTTCGGCGACCTCACCCGCGACCAGGCCGTGCGCCAGCGAACCGCCCGCGTCGGTGCCGACGTAGACGGGGATGCCGGCGTCGTACGCGGCGCGCACGGTGTCGTACCGGCGCTCGTACAGCTGCCGCATATGGGCCGACCAGCGGGGGAACTTGGCCTCGCCGCCCGCCGCGAGGTCGGGGAACGTGGCGATGTTGACCAGGGTCGGGACGATCGCCACGCCGCGCTCGGCGAAGAGCGGGATGGTCTCCTCGGTGAGGCCGGTGGCGTGCTCGACGCAGTCGATGCCCGCCTCCACCAGGTCGCGCAGCGACTCCTCGGCGAAGCAGTGCGCGGTGACCCGGGCACCCAGCCGGTGCGCCTCGGCGATGGCCGCCTCGACCTCGCCGCGCGGCCAGCAGGCGGTCAGGTCGCCGGCGTCCCGGTCGATCCAGTCCCCCACCAGCTTGACCCAGCCGTCGCCGCGCCGGGCCTCCTGGGCGACGTGGGCGACCAGGTCGCCGGGCTCGATCTCATGGGCGTAGTTACGGATGTAGCGGCGGGTCCTGGCGATGTGGCGGCCCGCCCGGATGATCTTCGGCAGGTCCTCGCGGTCGTCGATCCAGCGGGTGTCGGAGGGCGATCCGGCGTCCCGGATGAGCAGGGTCCCGGCCTCCCGGTCGGTGAGCGCCTGCTTCTCGGCGGTCGCCGCGTCGACCGGGCCGTGCCGGTCCAGGCCGACATGGCAGTGCGCGTCGACGAGGCCGGGCAGCGCCCAGCCCGTGACGGCCTGCGCCCGGTCCGCGCCCGGCGGCCGCTCGTAGGTGATCCGCCCGTCCACGGCCCACAGTTCGTCGCGCACCTCGTCCGGGCCCACCAGGACCCGTCCCTTCACCCGCAGCACCCGCTGCCCCTCCTGATCACTCATAGGCGGCACTGTACGAGCCCCTCGGTAGGCTGCGAGAAGGCGTCGGCCACCAGTGACCGCCGCCGGCCGGGGTGGCCGGGGCGCAGACCCGGCCGGCCGGCGGCCGAACACCGACCCGACCCGGAGAGAGCCCCACCGTGACGCACCCCTTCCTCGACCTCCCCCCGCTGACCGCCGCGCAGTTCGCGGCCATCGAGCGGCAGGCGGCCGCGCTCCTCGCCACCGAGCAGGACGTCGTCATCACCCAGGGCGAGGCGCTGCTGCCGCTGGAGGGCTGCATCCGCAGCGGCGCCCGGCCCGGCTCGACCGCGCTGAACGTGGTCACCGGTCCGTACGGGCAGACCTTCGGCAACTGGCTGCGGGACTGCGGCGCCGAGGTCGTCGACCTCACGGTGCCCTTCCACACCGCCGTGACGGCCGCCCAGGTCGCCGAGGCGCTCGCCGAGCACCCGGAGATCGACTTCGTCTCGCTGGTGCACGCGGAGGCGGCGACCGGCAACACCAACCCGGTCGCCGAGATCGGCGAGGTGGTCCGGGCGCACGGCGCGCTGTTCATGCTGGACGCCGTCGCCTCGGTGGGCGCCGAGCCGCTGCTGCCGGACGCCTGGGGCGTCGACCTGTGCGTGATCGGCGCGCAGAAGGCGATGGGCGGTCCGGCCGGGGTGTCGGCGGTGTCGGTGAGCGAGCGGGCCTGGGAGCGGATCGCCGCCAACCCGGCCGCCCCGCGCCGCTCCTACCTCTCGCTCCTGGACTGGAAGGAGCGCTGGATCGACGGGGGCCGCACGGCGCTGCCGCACGCCCCGGCGCAGCTGGAGATGCTGGGCCTTCAGGCGTGCCTGGAGCGGATCGAGGCGGACGGCCTGGACGCGGTGATGGCCCGCCACGCCTCCGCCGCCGCGGCGACCCGGGCGGGCGCGGTGGCGCTGGGCGGGGGCCTGGAGCCGTACGTGCACGAGGCGCGGGACGCCGCTCCGGTGGCCACGACGCTGCGCGCCCCGGCGGGGACCGACGCCGCCGCGCTGGTCGCGCGGGCGCTGGCGGTGGACCCCTCGCTGCCGCTCATCGCGGGCGGCGGGGCGCTCTCCAAGGAGATGATCCGGGTCAACCACTACGGGGCGGACGCGACCCGCCAGGCGGTGCTGTCCTCGCTCGCGGCCCTGGGGACGGCACTGGCCGACGCGGGTCCGCGGGTCGACTTCGAAGCTGCCCGCCGCGCGGTTACGGAAACCCTGCCGGGCCTCTGATATTCATAATGCGGGGAGCTGCTTTACAGAAAGCAGCTCCCCGCATTCTTCTGCCCGCTTTTCTGTTGCCTAAACCCGGAAGTTTTTTCGGGGCTCGAACTACATGTTTCGGACACGCCTCACAGGAGTTACAACCCTGTGACCGACTCCACATGGGCGGCGTTATGCCCGAAAAATTCGGCACAAAGGGTGCGAAATCGTACCCGAATCCGGCGGAACCTCGCGCACGCCTGATAACACATATCGGCGCATCGCCCAACCCTTTGCCTCGATGCAATTTAGAAATTTGCTGGGTAAATTCAATTCGCATGACCGCCGCACCAGCAGATTTTGCCCGTGCCCGAAGTGAATTCCTCAGTATCGACACGCCACGAGTGGAGGACGGAGCCGCGATCTGGCGTATCGCCCGCGACTCCGAGGTCCTGGACCTGAACTCCTCGTACAGCTACCTGCTGTGGTGTCGCGACTTCGCCGCGACGTCCGTCGTCGCCCGTGGCGAGGACGGACGGCCGATCGCCTTCGTCACCGGCTACCTCAGGCCCGACCGCCCCGAGACCCTCGTCGTCTGGCAGGTGGCCGTCGACCGGGCGCATCGCGGCAAGGGACTGGCCGCGACCCTGCTGGACGCGCTGACCGCCCGCGTCGCCGCCGACCGGGGGCTGTCCTGCGTCGAGACGACGATCACCCCGGACAACACGGCGTCCGACCGGCTGTTCACGTCCTACGCCCTGCGGCACGACGTCGCGCTGGAGCAGGAGGTGCTCTTCGACGGGGAGCTGTTCCCCGAGGGGACGCACCTGCCGGAGGTCCTCTACCGGATAGGCCCGTTCGCCACCTGAGCCGCGCGAGCCGCCCGAGCCGCACCGGCCTCGGCGCCGCCATGACCCCACCGGCCACGTGAGCCACCCGGCCACGGCCCGGCGTACCCGTACGCCCGGCTCCCCCTGACTTTTCGCGCCGGCCGACCTCCGGCGCGGTCCCGGCCGCCTCCGTGCGGCAGGGAGCACCGACCACTGCCCGTCACACCCCCTCACGCAGGAGATCCGCTGTGACCATCACCCCGCCCGCACTGAGCGTCTTCGAGACCCTGGAGTCGGAGGTACGGAGCTACTGCCGCGGCTGGCCCGCCGTGTTCGACCGCGCGCAGGGCGCCCGGCTGACCGACGAGGACGGCCACTCCTACCTGGACTTCTTCGCCGGGGCCGGCTCGCTCAACTACGGCCACAACAACCCGGTACTCAAACGCGCGCTGATCGACTACATCGAACGCGACGGCATCACCCACGGCCTGGACATGGCGACCACCGCCAAGCGCGCCTTCCTGGAGACGTTCCAGAACGTCGTCCTGCGCCCGCGTGACCTTCCTTACAAGGTGATGTTCCCCGGCCCGACCGGCACCAACGCCGTCGAGTCGGCGCTGAAGCTCGCCCGTAAGGTCAAGGGCCGCGAGTCCGTCGTCTCGTTCACCAACGCCTTCCACGGCATGTCGCTGGGCTCGCTCGCCGTCACCGGCAACGCGTTCAAGCGGGCCGGCGCCGGCATCCCGCTGGTGCACGGCACCCCGATGCCGTTCGACAACTACTTCGACGGCACCGTCCCGGACTTCCTCTGGTTCGAGCGGCTGCTGGAGGACCAGGGCTCCGGGCTCAACAAGCCCGCCGCCGTGATCGTGGAGACGGTCCAGGGCGAGGGCGGCATCAACGTCGCCCGCGCCGAGTGGCTGCGCGCGCTCCAGGAGCTGTGCCACCGCCAGGACATGCTGCTGATCGTCGACGACATCCAGATGGGCTGCGGCCGTACCGGCGGCTTCTTCTCCTTCGAGGAGGCCGGCATCGTCCCGGACATCGTCACGCTCTCCAAGTCCATCAGCGGCTACGGCATGCCCATGTCGCTGTGCCTGTTCAAGCCGGAGCTGGACATCTGGGAGCCGGGCGAGCACAACGGCACCTTCCGCGGCAACAACCCGGCCTTCGTCACGGCCGCCGCAGCGCTTCAGGCCTACTGGGCCGACGGTCAGATGGAGAAGCAGACCCTGGCCCGCGGCGAGCAGGTCGAGCAGGCGCTGCTGGCCATCTGCGCCGAGGAGCCGACCGCGCAGTTCCGCGGTCGCGGCCTGGTCTGGGGCATGGAGTTCCAGGACCCGGCGCGGGCCTCGGCGGTCTGCGCCCGCGCCTTCGAGCTGGGGCTCCTGCTGGAGACCTCCGGCCCGCAGAGCGAGGTCGTCAAGCTGCTGCCGCCGCTGACCGTCACCACCGAGGAGCTGGACGAGGGCCTGCGCACGCTGGCCCGCTGCGTCCGCGAGACGGCCTGACCCGGAGCCGCCGGGGCAGGCGAGAAGAGAAGTCCCGGGCCCGCGGGGCCCGGGGCCGAGCACGAGAGAAAGGCACCGCTCACCGTGATCGTCCGATCGTTCAGTGACATCGAGAACACCGACCGGCATGTGAAGTCCGCGTCCGGCACCTGGGAGAGCAAGCGCATCGTGCTCGCCAAGGAGAAGGTGGGCTTCTCGCTCCACGAGACCGTGCTCTACGCGGGCACGGAGACCTCCATGTGGTACGCGAACCACATCGAGGCGGTCCTGTGCACCGAGGGCGAGGCCGAGCTCACCAACGACGAGACCGGCGAGACCCACTGGATCTCGCCGGGCACGATGTACCTGCTGGACGGGCATGAGCGGCACACCCTGCGGCCCAAGACCGACTTCCGCTGCGTGTGTGTCTTCAACCCTCCCGTCACCGGACGGGAGGACCATGACGAGAACGGTGTCTACCCACTGCTGACCGAGGAGGCCTGAACCACCATGACCACCGAAGTACGCGCCGATCTGTACCCCTCGCGCGGCGCCGCCGAGATGACCACTCCCCGCCAGGACCCGGTCATCTGGTCCGCGCCGGGCGCCCCGGGCCCGGTCGCCGCCAAGGATCTCCAGGGATACGAGCACGACGGCTTTCTCACCGTCGACCAGCTGATCACCCCCGACGAGGTCGCCGTCTACGAGGCGGAGCTGAACCGGCTGGTCGCCGATCCGGCGGTCCGTGCCGACGAGCGCTCCATCATCGAGCCGAAGTCGCAGAGCGTACGGTCCGTCTTCGAGGTCCACCGGCTCAGCGAGGTCTTCGCCGGCCTGGTCCGCGACGAGCGGGTGGTGGGCCGGGCCCGCCAGATCCTCGGCTCGGACGTGTACGTCCACCAGTCCCGTATCAATGTGAAGCCGGGCTTCGGGGCCTCGGGCTTCTACTGGCACTCGGACTTCGAGACGTGGCACGCCGAGGACGGTCTGCCGAACATGCGGACCGTCTCCGTGTCGATCGCGCTGACCGAGAACCGCGACACCAACGGCGGGCTGATGATCATGCCCGGTTCGCACAAGACCTTCCTGGGCTGTGCGGGCGAGACGCCGAAGGACAACTACAAGAAGTCGCTCCAGATGCAGGACGCCGGCACCCCGTCCGACGAGGCGCTGACGAAGATGGCCGACCGCCACGGCATCAGGCTCTTCACGGGCAAGGCCGGTTCGGCGACCTGGTTCGACTGCAACGCCATGCACGGCTCGGGCGACAACATCACCCCGTACGCGCGCTCCAACGTCTTCATCGTCTTCAACAGCGTGGAGAACGCGGCGCAGGAGCCCTTCGCGGCTCCGATCCGCCGTCCCGAGTTCATCGGGGCGCGGGACTTCACCCCGGTGAAGTAGCGCCACGCGCGGGCGAAGCGGGCCGGGACGGTACGCCGTCCCGGCCCTTCGCGCGTGGCTCTCCGGAGCCGGTCACCTGACGGTCGGCCGCGCCGGGGCCCACGCGCCCGGCGTCTTCCGGGCCCGGGTGCCCGTCCGCCCGTTCACCGGAGGTGCCCGTCCGCCCGTTCACCGGCCGTAGGCGTCGGCCTGGAGGGTGAACATCTCCTGGTAGACGCCCCGGCCGGCCATGAGGGTGTCGTGGGTGCCGGTCTCGACGACGCGTCCCCCGTCGAGCACGATGATCTGCTGGGCCAGGCGCACGGTGGAGAAGCGGTGGGAGACGAAGAGCGTCACGGCGCCGTTGGCCGTGCCGGCGGCGGCCGAGTTGGCGGCGAACCGTTCGAAGAGGGCGTGCTCCGCGGCGGCGTCCAGTGCCGCCGCCGGCTCGTCCAGGAGCAGCAGCAGGGGGTCGGCGCGCATCAGGGAGCGGGCGAGCCCCAGGGACTGCCACTGACCGCCGGAGAGCTCCGAGCCGTCTCCGTAGGCGTGCCCGAGGAGGCTGTCGAGGCCGCCCGGCAGCGTGGACACCATGGGGCGGGCCCGCGCCGCGTCCAGGGCTCTCCAGAGCTGGTCGTCGTCCTCCATGGCGTCGACGCGGCCGACTCCGACGTTCTCCCGCAGGAGCAGCTCGAACCGGGCGAAGTCCTGGAAGAGGGTGGCGACCCGGGCCTGCCACTGCTCGAGGGGGAGCTCCCGGAGGTCCGTCCCGTCGACCAGCACACGGCCGGAGGTCGGGCGGTACAGGCCGCAGACGAGCTTGACGAGCGTGCTCTTGCCCGCGCCGTTCTCACCGACCAGGGCCGCGGTGGAACCGGCCGGGATGGAGAGGGACACGTCGTCCAGGATCAGCCGGTCCGTACCGGGATAGGCGAACGAGACGCCCTCCAGCCGGATCTCGCCGCGCAGCACCGCCGGGAGCGTGGCCGCCGGGGTCACCGGCTCGGGCACCGGTGGTGCGATCGAGCGCAGCCGGGCGATGAGTTCGACCACCAGGCCGGCGTTCTGCAACTTGCCGAGCAGCCCCAGGGTGGTCGCGACCTGCCCCCCGACCTGGACCGAGAGGGTGAGCGTGAGGACCACCTGTCCGATGCCGACCGCACCGCTGACCGCCCCTCGCAGGACCAGCCAGATGGCCACGCCGTAGGCGGCGGCGAAGCCGAGCTGGCCGCCGGCCCGTAGCAGCGCGCTGCGGAACTGCGCCGCCGTCAGGCGGTCGGAGACCGTACGCCAGGCTCGCCGGTGCCGGTCCACCACGGCGTCCTGGACGCCGAAGAGCCTGATCTCCTTCGCGGACGCGGCGGTGGTGCCCAGGTCCACCAGGTGACGGGCCAGTTGGAGGTGGGAGGCGGTGGCGGTCCGGGCCTCGTCGACGACCCGCTGGGCGCGGGTACTGGCCAGTACCGCGGGCACGGCGGCCAGTGGCAGGAGGGCGAGCCAGGGGTCGACGCTCGCGAGTACGGCGGCGGTCAGCAGGCCTTGCAGTACGGCGCCGCCCAGGAGCAGCGCCGCTTCGAGGGCGGCCCGCACCTGGAGCAGCCGGTCGGTCACCATCGTCAGCGTCTCGCTGAACCGGGGGTCGTCGTGCACCTCGATGCCCGGCCTGCCGTTGACGACGGAGGCGACCTCCTCGGTGAGGGCGAGCTGTTCGAGCTGGCCCAGTTCGTAGTAGGTGAGGTGGGCGAAGTGCGTCATGGTGAGGTCGAGGACCAGGACCAGGGCGATGCCGACGGAGAGGGTGACGGCCTGGGCGGTCCGCCCGGACAGCGCGGCCTCGGAGAAGGCGCCCAGCATGATCGCGGCCACCGGCGCGGACAGGTGTCCCACCGCCAGCAGCACGACGGAGACGACCAGACGGCGGCGGCTGGTGCGCCATCCGAGGGCCAGCAGGTAGGAGGCGGACGTCCAGATGCTTCTCATGGGGCGACCTCGGTCATTTCCTGCTCGTCCTCGTCGTGGAACCGCTGGGCCTGGAGCCGGAACAGCTCCGCGTACCGGCCGCCGTCCCGCATGAGGGAGTCGTGGGTGCCCTGTTCCAGCACCCGTCCGTGCTCGACGACCACGATCCGGTCGGCGTGCCGCACGGTGGAGAAGCGGTGCGAGATGATGACGCTGGTGACGCCCCGGGCTCCGGCGGTGGCCAGGAAGTCGTCGAAGAACCGCACCTCGCCGCGTACGTCGAGCTGTGCGGTCGGCTCGTCCAGGACCAGCACCGAGGCCCCGCCGCGGACTGCCAGCAGGGCGCGGGCGAGCGCGATCCGCTGCCACTGGCCGCCGGAGAGGTCGCGCCCGCCGGGGTAGTGGCGTGACAGCGGTGTGCGCGGGCCCTCGGGCAGGCTCCGCAGGATGTCGCCGGCTCCGGCGCTCTCGGCCGCGGCGAGCACGGCCTCCTCGTCGTCGAGGAGGTGGGGGGCGCCGAGGCCGATGTTCTCCCTGGCGGGCAGTTCGTAGCGCAGGTAGTCCTGGAAGATGACCGCGATCCGGCGCTGCCATGCCTCCGGGGCGCAGTCGGCCAGATCGGCGCCGTCGACCAGGATGCGGCCCCGGGTCGGTTCGTGGAGCCGGGCCAGCAGTTTGACCAGCGTGGTCTTGCCGGCGCCGTTGAGGCCGACGATGGCGGTGCACTTGCCGACGGGTATCTCCAGGTCGAGCCCGTCGAGTACCGCCCGAGCATCCTCCCGGTAGGAGAAGGAGACCTTCTCGAAGGCGATCAGACGCTCGGGCCGTGGTGCCGGGGCGTCGGCCGCCGGTGTCCGGTGGGGGCGGGGGCCGGGGACCTCTCGCAGCCGTTCGAGCCGCTCCAGGGCGTGGAAGGAGTTCAGTCCGAACTGGGTCTGCACGTCGCACTCCGGGAAGGCCACGCCGAAGCGCATGGTGATCAGGACCGCCTGGAGTCCGATGCCCAGCTCCAGCAGGCTGACGCGGCCCTGCGACGTCTGGGAGGCCAGCAGGACCAGTACGGTCGATCCGCCGAGGAAGCCGACGGCCGCCAGCGCGACGAACGGCCAGAACTGCAGGCGGCGGCTTCCCTCCCACAGCGGCTGGAGCTCGGCCATGGTCTCCTTGCGGAGCCTGGCGCCCAGCCACGGCATCAGGTTCAGCATGCGGATCTCCTTGGCCGCCCGCTGCCCGGTGGCCAGCTCCCTCATGTAGCCGGTCCGGCGGCGGTGCCGGGTCAGCGAGTCCCAGAGCGCCGCGTACCGCCCCAGCGTGCCGCGTACGCCGAACCTGATGGCCACCGAGGTCACGGCGGCGACGGCGGCGGCGAGCGGGCTGAGCACGTACCCGACGAGCACGACCGCGGTCGCCAGCTGGCAGTAGCGGGCGAGCAGCAGCGGCAGGGCCGCGGCCGCCTCGCCGGGCGTGGGAACGGCACGGGCGAAGGCGGCGCGCGCGTCGGCGATCAGATCGGCGTGTGAGGGGTCCTCCAGGACAAAGAAGGGCGCGCGGCGCAGCGTCACCTCGAAGAGCCGCCCGATGCAGTGCTCGTCGACACGGCGTGCGACAGCCTCCGCCAGGACCGCCTGGAACGGTGCCAGGAAGTGCTGCAACGCGAAGGCGCCGACCACCAGGAACAGGACGGTGAAGGCCGTGGCGGGCAGCCCCGAGCCCGCCTCGGCCAGGCTCGGCACCCGGCCGAGCAGCACGCTCGTGGCGACGATGAAGCTTCCGGGGAGGATGCCGAGCGCCACGTTCAGCAGCAGGGATCCGACCATGGCCGGGGTTCCGGCCCGGGGCAGCAGGCGGGCGATGTCGATCCAACGGCCCGCCCGTCCGCGGACGGCCGCGACGACGTCGGCCGGCCGGGTCAGCGACGACGGCACGGGCGTTCTCCTTGGGAAGAGGGACGGGACGGGTCCTGCGGAGCCGGGGGGCGGGGGCCGGGCCCTCGCGACGGGGGCTTCACGTCCCAGCGCCTCCCGTCGTCGGGGCGGAGTTCGACGACGGGGACATTGCCCTTGGGGCGGGGACATTGCCCTTGGACAGCGGCGGCTTCGGTTCTCCGGCCTCGGATATACGAAGACGCATGTCGGGTAAGAATCCCCTGGAACGGAAATTCCCAAGACAGGGGGAACGGTCGGTGGACATGCGCCTCACTTCGTCGTCCGGGCCGCGGACAGCGAACCGCACCCACCACCGCCATAAAGAAGACCGGCCAGGTGAGTGAGGTGGCCGGTCGGGTGATCTCCAGCAGAGCCGCATGAATCTTTCACCCGTGATCACGGGTGTCAACCCTGTCATCGCCGGACCGGGCAGGCAAGGCGATTCCAGGAAAGGTGCCCTTTGCCTTCCGGCCCATAAAGCAGGAACCCTACATATTTCCGTAATCGTTGACACCGCCCTGCCCGTGGGCTTACAAAAGGTCTCACCATGATCATGCCGCCTCGCAATCCCCCGGCCCGGCGCCTTATCGGCTCGCGACCCGGGAGATTCCGAGGCGACTCCCGTGCCGGTCGCGCGAGATATTCAAAGCCTTTCGCAAAACCCTGATGGCGCTTTTGTTCCCCGTGGGCGGCCGCTCCGCCGCCGGTGGTCCGGAGGGGTCGCCGTGCCGTTCCCGGAGCACACGACGCGGCCGGGCCTCGGCGAGGTGTAATCCGCTGGACCCGGGGCGGGCCGCACGGGAGGGTGGCGGCCATGACTTCTCACGTACGGCACGTCACCGTCGACTGCGCCGACGCCTACGCGCTCGGCCGCTTCTGGTCCCAGGTGCTCGGCGCCCCGCTCGCCGCCGACGACTTCCCCGGCGACCCGGAAGCCCTGCTCGAAACCCCGGACGCGGCGATCCTCTTCGTCCAGGGGCCCGATGCGAAGACCGCCAAGAACCGGGTCCACCTCGATGTCCAGCCGCAGGACCGCACCCGGGACGAGGAGGTCGAGCGGCTGCTCGCCCTCGGCGCCACCCTGGTGGGCGACCACCGCGAACCGAACGGGCGGGGGTGGGTGACCCTGGCGGATCCGGAGGGCAACGAGTTCTGTGTGGAGTGCTCCGCCGCCGAGCGGGCCGCGCTGGGCGGGGCCCGGCAGCCGGTGACGGCCGACGACGTGACCGCCGCCGTCCGGCTCGCGGCGGATGTGCTGGCCGGGGCCCCGGCCGAGGGCTGGGACGCGCCCGCCGGGACGCTGGAGTGGACCTGCTGGGAGACCGTGGAGCACCTGGGCGACGACCTCTTCGCGTACGCCGTGCAGTTGGGCCCGCGTACGCCGCCGCTCGACGGTGAGGTGCCCTACCGGTGGTCCGCCGACCGGCCGGGCGGCCCGGCCAACGCGGTCTTCGCCGACCGGGCGGCCGGGCCCGCCGGGCTGCTGGCGACCCTGGAGGCGAGCGGTGCGCTGCTGGCCGCGATGGTGCGGACCACCCCGCCCGAGGTGCGTTCGTACCACGTGTTCGGCGTCTCCGACCCGGAGGGGTTCGCCGCGATGGGGGTGGTGGAGACCCTGGTGCACACCCATGACCTCGCCGAGGGCCTGGGGCTGGAGTGGGCGCCGCCGGGCGCGCTCTGCGACCGGGTGCTGGCCCGGCTCTTCCCCGACGCCCCGGCGGGCGGCGACCGGTGGACCGTCCTGCTGTGGGCCACCGGCCGCGCCGAACTGCCGGGCCACCCGCGCCGCACCGCGTGGCGGTGGAACGGGGAGCCTCTCTGGAACACCCCTCAGCGGTGGGAGAACCAGCGGGCGGCGGGCAGCAGCGTGGTGTCGTAGCCGAACAGGGCCTGGTTCTCCCAGGCGTTGCCGGAGGCCGGGTCCTGCGGGTCCCAGCCGCTGCCGGCCACGGCGGTCCAGGACGGCTCCCAGTAGACGACGCCCAGGCCCCGCCCGTTCGGGACGGCCTCCACGACGTTCATGACGTCCCGGAGGTTGGCGGCCTGTCCGGCCGGGGTGGCCGGGTAGCCGGGGGCGAGCTGGGAGGCGGTGGCGACGTTGTTCTCCAGCCCGTCGCCGTTGGCCAGTGTGTGCGCGTACGCGGTCTCGGCGACCAGCACGGGCTTGCCGTACCGGGCGGCCGTGTCGTCCAGGTTGGCCTGGAGGTCGGAGAGCGGGCCGTGCCAGTAGCCGTAGTACGAGAGCGCGACGACGTCGAACGGGACGCGCTGGGCCACCGCGTTGTCGAACCACCAGCGGGTCGCGGCGTTGTCGCCGCCCTCGGCGAGGTGCAGCGCCACCCGCGTACCGGCGGAGACGGCCTTCGCCGCGTCCGCGCCCGCGGTGAGCAGCCCCGCCAGCCGCGGCCAGTTGCTCGTCGAGCCCTCGGGCCAGAGCATCCCGGCGTTGGTCTCGTTGCCGATCTGGACCATGTCGGCGGTGGTGCCCTGCGCCTTGAGGGCGTTCAGCACGTCGTACGTGTGGTCGTGGACGTCCTTCCTCAGCTGGTCGTAGCCGTGGCCCGCCCAGGCGGCGGGCTTGTTCTGCTGCCCCGGGTCGGCCCAGCGGTCGGAGTAGTGGAAGTCGACGAGGATCTTCATGCCGAGGGCCTTGGCGCGCTTGGCCATGGCCAGGACGTGGGCCTTGTCGTTGTAGCCGTCGGCCGGGTCCACCCACACCTTGAGGCGGACGTGGTTCATGCCGGAGGCGCCGAGGATGCTCATCGCGTCGCCGGTGGTGCCGCTCGCGTCGCGGTAGCGGGCCCCGTGCGCCTCGTTCTTCGGGAGCGTGGAGAGGTCGCCGCCCTTGACGGACAGGCCGGTGGCGCCCGGGGTGAAGGTGATGTCGTCGAAGTTGGCCCACTGGCCGGCGCCCGCGTCGGAGTTGAGGCTGATGGTGCAGCCGCCGCCGGTGACCCGTACCGAGGTGACCAGCCGGATCCAGGCGCCGTTCGCGGTGGCGGGCAGGTCGGTGCGCTGCTCGGCCGTACCGCAGTCACGCAGGGCGATGTACGCGGCGTGCTGCCCGCCGCTGGAGCGGACCCGGGCGCTCAGGGTGTACGTGCCGTCGGTGAGGCCGGTGAGGTACTGGTACGTCTCCACCTGGTAGGCCGAGGCCGACCAGTGGCTGAGCCGGGTGGCGCCGCTGTGGCCGCCCGCCTCGGTGAAGGAGGCGGCGTTCTGGCCGGTGGCCGAGTAGGTGGACCAGCCCGTGGTGCCGGACTCGAAGCCGGGGTTGGCGGGGGTGGTGGTGGCGCGTGCTCGTCCAGCGGCTCCAGCGGGGTGCCCGTGGTCGACAGCAGGTGCTCCGGGGTCACGTCCCTGCCCAGCAGGTGCAGAGCGCCGATCT